>NZ_WKDB01000037.1:0-62081 GCF_021606215.1 Pseudomonas sp. PA-5-4B
CGCTTACGATCTCTCGTTAGCGGGAGGCGAATTCTACAGCGTTACACGCTGCTGTCAACACCTCTTTTTCAACTTCCTTTTGGCTTCGATGAACTGAAGCAACTTGCTGCCGAAAACTTCGCAACTCATTGTTTACCAAGGAGTTTTCCGTTTCTACTGCGCCGGAAGTGGGGCGAATTATAGACTTCTAGAATCTGCCGTCAACACTTAATTTAGCGCCTCTATCAATAAGTTAGAATTGATCAAAAAACAACCAGACCAACGCTCTTTGATCAAACTACTTATATAGAAGAGCAGCTTCAGATAACGCCCGCAGCCTTCAGCGCAGCCACATTCGCCGAATCCAGACCCAACACCCCCTGCAGCACCTGCACCGTATGCTCGCCCAATAGAGGAGGCGCATTACGATATTCCACCGGTGTCTTGGACAACCGCATCGGACTGGCGACCTGAGGCACCATCCCCGCCAATGCATGCGGCAACGCCATCGCCAACCCACGCGCCTTGACCTGCGGGTCGGCAAACACCTGCGCCAGATCATTGATCGGCCCACACGGCACGCCTACTTGCTCCAACTGCGACACCCACTCAGCCGTCGTCTTGAACACTGTGGCCTGGCGAATCAGCGGAATCAGCTCCGCACGGTTAGCCACCCGCACCTTGTTAGTCGCGAAGCGCGGATCATCCGCCCACTGCGGCTGCCCGGCCACCTCAGCAAACTTGCGAAACTGTCCGTCATTACCCACCGTCAGAATGAAGTCGCCATCAGCCGTGGGAAAGTCCTGGTAAGGCACAATATTGGGGTGAGCATTGCCCAGGCGCTTGGGCGCGATACCCGTCGTCAGGTAATTCATCGCCTGATTGGCCAGGCACGCCACCTGCACATCCAGCAACGCCATGTCGATATGCTGCCCACCGCCGTCATGATCCCGATGAGCCAGCGCCGCCAGGATCGCCACGGTCGAGTACAGCCCCGTCAGGATATCCGTCAACGCCACGCCCACCTTTACCGGCCCAGCTCCCTCATCACCCTCGGGCCGACCGGTCAGGCTCATAAGCCCACCCAGCCCCTGGATCATAAAGTCGTAGCCTGCACGCGTCGCATAAGGCCCCGTCTGGCCGAAGCCTGTGATCGAGCAATAGATCAACTCTGGATTGATTTCCTTGAGCGACTCATAGTCCAGCCCATACGCCGCCAGACCACCCACCTTGAAGTTCTCGATCAGGATATCGGACTTGGCCGCCAGGTCGCGCACCAACTTCTGCCCCTCAGGGCGCGTGAAGTCGATGGTCACCGACTCCTTGTTACGGTTGGCCGACAGGTAATACGCCGCCTCACTGGTGTTCTCGCCATAGGCGTCTTTAAGGAAGGGCGGCCCCCATGCCCGCGTATCATCGCCACTGCCCGGCCGCTCAACCTTGATCACCTCGGCCCCAAGGTCTGCAAGGATCTGCCCGGACCACGGGCCGGCCAGCACTCGTGACAAATCCAATACCCGCAGATGTGAAAGCGCACCCATGCCGTTCTCCTATTAATAGAACGCTTGAAGACCGGTCTGCGCGCGCCCAAGAATCAAGGCGTGCACGTCATGGGTGCCCTCATAGGTATTGACCACCTCCAGGTTGACCAGGTGACGCGCCACCCCGAACTCATCCGAAATACCGTTGCCGCCCAACATGTCCCGCGCCATGCGCGCGATATCCAGGGACTTGCCACACGAGTTGCGCTTCATGATCGACGTGATCTCAACCGCCGCCGTCCCTTCATCCTTCATGCGCCCCAAACGCAGGCAGCCTTGCAAGGCCAGGGTGATTTCGGTCTGCATATCTGCCAGCTTCTTCTGGATCAGTTGGGTAGCCGCCAAGGGCCGCCCAAACTGCTGACGGTCCAGGGTGTACTGACGAGCGGTATGCCAGCAAAACTCGGCAGCCCCCAGCGCCCCCCAGGAAATGCCATAGCGTGCCGAGTTAAGACAAGTGAAAGGCCCCTTCAGGCCGCGCACATCCGGGAAGATGTTCTCCTCGGGTACAAACACGTTATCCATGACGATCTCACCGGTAATCGAAGCCCGCAGGCCGACCTTGCCGTGAATCGCCGGAGCGCTCAGCCCCTTCCACCCCTTCTCCAGGACAAAACCACGGATATCACCCGCATCGTCCTTACCCCACACCACAAACACATCGGCGATCGGGCTGTTGGTGATCCACATCTTGGCGCCGGTCAGGCTGTAGCCGCCATCGACCTTACGTGCACGGGTAATCATCGCACCCGGGTCAGAACCGTGGTTAGGCTCGGTCAGGCCGAAACAGCCGATCCACTCGCCCGATGCCAGCTTTGGCAGGTACTTCTGCTTTTGCGCCTCGGTGCCAAATTCGTTGATCGGCACCATCACCAATGACGACTGCACACTCATCATTGAGCGATAACCGGAGTCGACACGCTCCACCTCACGGGCAATCAGCCCGTAGCTCACGTAGTTCAGGCCACTGCCGCCGTACTGCTCAGGGATCATCGCGCCCAGCAGGCCGGTTTCACCCATCTCGCGAAAAATCGCAGGGTCGGTCTTTTCATGGCGAAAGGCTTCGAGCACACGCGGCGCCAGCTTGTCCTGGGCGAATTGCTCAGCACTGTCGCGCACCATGCGCTCTTCTTCGGTGAGCTGTTGATCCAGCAACAGCGGATCGATCCAGTTGAAGCTTGCCTTGCCAGCCATGAATAAGTCCTCGGGGAAGAAAACAGAAGTCGTGGATGCAGCCTAGGCCTAGCAACCGCAGAGGGCAAACGAGGTTTATGCATAGGGTTGTGCTAATTTCTCACTTCGTAATGAGCTAGAAGCGCACAAATGCGCTTTATGAGTGAGTACAACGTACATGCGCAGAAAAATTCCCAGCACCACCGCCCTGGTCAGCTTTGAAGCAGCGGCCCGCCACGAGAGCTTTACCAAGGCGGCGCACGAGCTTTCACTCACTCAAGGCGCCATCTGTCGACAGATCGCCAGTCTGGAGGAGTTTTTGAGTGTCGAGCTATTTCGACGCTCACGGCGGGGCGTCAAGCTGACGGAAGCGGGGCTGTCGTATAGCCGTCGCGTTGCCATGCAACTGGACGCCGTAGAGCGCGATACCTTGTCGGTCATGGGGCAGCAAGGTGCGAATGTCATCGAGCTGGCAGTGGTGCCAACGTTCGGCACCCAATGGCTGATCCCACGGCTCAAGGACTTCCAGCACCAACACCCGGAAGTCACGGTCAACCTCACCAACCGCACGCGCCCTTTTCTGTTTGCCGACACCGAGTTCGACGCCGCCATCTACTTTGGCGATGCCGATTGGTCGGGCACCGAATCCCACCGGCTAATGGGCGAAAACCCCGTTCCCGTGTGCAGTCCGCGCTTACTGGGCAGCCGTGCCCACTTCAGCCCGGAAGAGATCGCCCAACTGCCACTGCTGCAACAAACCACTCGGCCATATGCCTGGCGCCAGTGGTTCAGCGCGCAACAACTGAACATACCTCGCGACATGACAGGCCCGCGTTACGAGCTATTCTCGATGTTGTCGCAGGCAGCCATGCATGACATGGGGATCGCGCTGATTCCGCCTTTCCTCATCCAGCGCGAGCTGGAGGAGAAGCATCTGGTGATCGCAAGCCTCGAAGCGCTGAGCAGCACAAAGGCTTACTACCTGATGATTCCCGAAAGAAAAGTCGAATCTGCGTCGCTGCACGCGTTTAGAGATTGGCTGATCGACCAGTCACAGCGCTATAACCCCAGCATTTAAAGGGCAAGGTTATTTTATTGACCTTGTAGTCAAGTAAATTAAGCGCCTACAGATGTAACTATATGTCGTGTTTTGGAAGACTGTACCTCTCAGCGTAAAAATGAGCTTAACGCCATGATTGACAAGGCTTGTAGCGACTATCAGCTGCCAATGCCCGACCATTCACGGCAAAGATAGGAAAACCGTCTACAACCCTCTAAAACCCTTTAAACACCTGTATTTAAAGAGGTTATTTTGCCATGTTGCGACAATCAGTCACAGGGTGACTTGTAGTTAATTTTTCGTCACCCGTCATAATCCCTTGAAGGCCGTAAAGTTCGCCTGCAAAATGCCGCGCCCCGCTGTCATTTCAGCGGGATCGTGCTGATCGGCCGCCCCAGCTGCGCCCCTCACGGTGCACTGGCCTTTTTACAAAAAGATCAAAAGCAAAAAGATCATGCAGGAGATTTGACGTGCACATTGGTGTTCCTCTCGAAACCCAGACCGGTGAAACGCGGGTGGCTGCCACCCCGGAAACCATCAAGAAGCTGATCGGCCAGGGCCATAAGGTCACTGTACAAAGCGGCGCAGGCATTACCGCCAGCATCGTCGACAGTGCCTATGAAACGGCAGGCGCAACCATTGGCAGCGCCAGCGACGCGTTTGGCGCCGAGCTGATTCTCAAGGTGGTTGCCCCCAGCGACAGCGAACTGACGCTGATCAAAAGCGGCACCGTGTTGGTGGGCATGCTCAACCCGTTCAGCAACGAAACCATCGCCAAGCTGGCAGAGCGAGGCATTACCGCCTTCGCGCTCGAAGCTGCGCCACGTACCTCGCGAGCCCAAAGCCTCGACGTGCTGTCGTCACAGGCCAACATTGCCGGCTATAAAGCCGTATTGCTGGCAGCCCATCACTACCCACGCTTCATGCCGATGCTGATGACTGCCGCTGGCACCGTCAAAGCCGCGCGCGTGCTGATCCTCGGCGCGGGTGTCGCAGGCCTGCAAGCCATCGCTACAGCGAAACGCCTGGGTGCCGTGATCGAAGCGTCTGACGTGCGCCCTGCCGTAAAAGAGCAGATCGAGTCCCTCGGCGCCAAGTTCGTCGACGTGCCCTACGAAACCGATGAGGAGCGTGAATGCGCGGTCGGTGTCGGCGGTTACGCGCGCCCGATGCCATCGAGCTGGATGCAGCGCCAGGCCCTGGCCGTGCATGAACGCGCCAAACAAGCGGACATCGTCATCACTACTGCGCTGATCCCGGGCCGCAAAGCCCCGACCTTGCTCAGTGCCGAAACCGTCGCACAAATGAAGCCGGGTTCGGTGGTCATCGACCTCGCCGCCGCCCAGGGTGGCAACTGCCCACTGACCGTCGCCGACCAAGTCGTGGTGGAAAACGGCGTGACCATTTGCGGCCCGACCAACCTGGCCGGTGCCGTCGCCGCCGATGCTTCTGCTTTATATGCGCGCAACCTGCTGGACTTCCTGAAGCTGGTCTTCACCAAGGAAGGGCAGTTTGAAATCAACCTCGAAGACGACATCGTCGCCGCGTGCCTGATGTGCCGCGACGGCCAAGTCATCCGCAAAAACGCCTAAGCAGGGATTCAGACGATGGAAGAGCTTATCTCCCCCGGTATCTACAACCTGATCATCTTTGTGCTGGCGATTTATGTCGGTTACCACGTGGTCTGGAACGTCACACCCGCGCTGCACACACCACTGATGGCGGTGACCAACGCGATCTCTGCGATCGTAATCGTCGGCGCCATGCTCGCCGCAGCCCTCACCGTGACACCACTGGGTAAAACCATGGGCACCCTGGCCGTGGCCTTGGCGGCGGTTAACGTATTCGGCGGGTTCCTGGTCACGCGCAGGATGCTGGAGATGTTCAAGAAGAAAGCCCCGAAAGCAAAAGAAGAGGCGCCAAAGTAATGAGCATGAATTTGGTTACGACGCTCTACTTGATCGCGTCGATCTGCTTTATCCAGGCCCTCAAAGGCCTGTCGCACCCAACCACATCGCGACGCGGCAACCTGTTCGGCATGCTCGGCATGGCGCTGGCGGTGCTGACGACCGTGGGCCTCATCTACAAGCTCGGCGCTGAGCTTGCAACAGCCGGTATCGGTTACGTGATCGTCGGCCTGCTGATCGGCGGCACCGCCGGTTCGATCATGGCCAAGCGCGTAGAAATGACCAAGATGCCAGAGCTGGTTGCCTTCATGCACAGCATGATCGGCCTGGCGGCGGTATTCATCGCGATTGCCGCCGTGGTCGAGCCGCAATCCTTGGGCATCGTCAAACACCTGGGCGACTCGATTCCTGCGGGCAACCGCCTGGAACTGTTCCTCGGCGCAGCCATTGGTGCAATTACCTTCTCCGGTTCGGTGATCGCATTCGGCAAACTCTCGGGCAAGTACAAGTTCCGCCTGTTCCAGGGCGCACCGGTACAGTTCGGTGGCCAGCACAAACTGAACCTGGTGCTCGGCCTGGCAACCCTGGGCCTGGGCCTGGCGTTCATGTTCACCGGCAACCTCACTGCGTTCGCGTTGATGCTGGCCCTGGCTTTCGTGCTGGGCGTGCTGATCATCATCCCGATCGGCGGCGCCGACATGCCGGTGGTTGTCTCGATGCTCAACAGCTACTCCGGTTGGGCAGCGGCGGGCATCGGCTTCTCGCTGAACAACTCGATGCTGATCATCGCCGGCTCCCTGGTGGGCTCCAGCGGCGCGATTCTGTCGTACATCATGTGCAAGGCAATGAACCGCTCCTTCTTTAATGTGCTGCTCGGTGGCTTCGGCAACACAGCAGATGCCGGCGCAGCGGCAGGCTCCAAAGAAGCGCGTCCGGTGAAATCCGGTTCGGCGGACGACGCCACGTTCCTGCTGACCAACGCCGACACCGTGATCATCGTTCCCGGCTACGGCCTGGCAGTCGCTCGGGCGCAACACGCCCTTAAAGAGCTGACCGAAAAGCTGACACACCGTGGCGTGACCGTGAAGTACGCGATCCACCCGGTAGCGGGCCGTATGCCTGGGCACATGAACGTGCTGCTGGCCGAGGCGGAAGTGCCTTACGACCAAGTGTTCGAGATGGAAGACATCAACTCCGAGTTCGGCCAGGCCGACGTGGTGCTGGTGTTGGGCGCCAACGACGTGGTCAACCCGGCCGCCAAGAACGACCCTAACTCACCGATTGCCGGTATGCCGATCCTTGAGGCATTCAAGGCCAAGACCATCATCGTCAACAAGCGCTCGATGGCCAGCGGCTACGCCGGTCTGGATAACGAGCTGTTCTACCTGGACAAGACCATGATGGTCTTCGGTGATGCCAAGAAAGTCATCGAAGATATGGTCAAAGCCGTCGAATAACACTGCGCCAGCGCAATACACGAAACCCTGGCCTCCAGTAGGCTGGGGTTTTTTTATTGTTCCCAAGCTCTGCGTGGGAATGCATCCGGGAATGCTCGGCGTTCCGCTTTGTACTCACGTGAAACCCGACCAAAGGCTCTAAATCGCTGCCTGGCATTCGACCATGGTAGCGGGCCGAATTTTTTTGAAATCACTACACTGCCCACCTTGCTTCCGTAGCCTGAGATAACAATTCATGTACCGTGATCGTATCCGCTTGCCTTCGTTGTTGAACAAGGTCATGAGCGCGGCAGATGCCGCCGCACTGATCGAGGACGGCATGACCGTCGGCATGAGCGGCTTCACCCGTGCCGGTGAAGCCAAGGCCGTCCCCCACGCCCTGGCCGAACGCGCCAAGACTTCGCCGCTGAAAATCACCCTGATGACCGGTGCCAGCCTGGGCAATGACTTGGACAAGCAACTGACCGAGGCCGGCGTTTTGTCGCGCCGCATGCCGTTTCAAGTCGACAGCACACTGCGCAAGGCGATCAACGCAGGCCAAGTTATGTTTATCGACCAGCACCTGTCGGAAACCGTCGAGCAACTGCGCAACAACCAGCTCAAGTTGCCGGACATCGCCGTGATCGAAGCCGTCGCGATCACCGAACAAGGACACATCGTGCCCACCACCTCCGTGGGCAACTCGGCCAGCTTTGCGATTTTCGCCAAACAAGTGATTGTCGAGATCAACCTGGCGCACAACCCGAACCTGGAAGGGCTGCACGACATCTATATCCCGACCTATCGGCCGACGCGCACGCCAATCCCACTGGTCAAGGTCGACGACCGCATCGGCAGTACCGCGATTCCGATCCCGCCGGAAAAAATCGTCGCCATCGTGATCACCAATCAGGCCGACTCCGCCTCAACCGTGACACCACCGGACGCCGATACCCAAGGCATCGCCAACCATCTGATCAACTTCCTCAAGCAGGAAGTCGACGCCGGGCGCATGACCAACAAGCTCGGCCCGCTGCAGGCCGGGATCGGCAACATCGCCAACGCAGTGATGTGCGGCCTGATCGAATCGCCGTTCGAAGACCTGACCATGTATTCGGAAGTGTTGCAGGACTCGACCTTCGACCTGATCGACGCGGGCAAGCTGAGCTTTGCTTCGGGCAGCTCGATCACCTTGTCGGAGCGACGCAACGCTGACGTGTTCGGCAACCTGGAACACTACAAGGACAAGCTGGTACTGCGCCCTCAGGAAATCTCCAACCACCCTGAAGTGGTTCGGCGCCTGGGCATTATCGGTATCAACACTGCGCTTGAGTTCGACATCTACGGCAACGTCAACTCCACCCACGTCTGCGGCACGCGGATGATGAATGGGATTGGCGGCTCCGGAGACTTCGCGCGTAACGCGCACCTGGCGATTTTCGTCACCAAGTCGATTGCCAAGGACGGCGCGATTTCCAGCGTGGTGCCGATGGTCAGCCATGTGGACCATACCGAGCATGACGTGGACATTCTGGTGACCGAGGTTGGCCTCGCTGACCTGCGTGGCCTGGCGCCACGCGAGCGCGCACGGGTGATCATCGACAATTGCGTGCACCCGGCTTACCGCGATGCGCTGAACAGTTACTTCAACGCTGCCTGCGCGATCGGTGGGCATACTCCGCACATCCTGCGCGAAGCACTGAGTTGGCACATCAACCTGGAAGAAACCGGGCATATGCTCAAGGCTTGATTGATACAGATCCGAGCTGATGCAAACACAGTTTGTTCAGCTCGGTGACCACAGCCGTACATTTTGAAAAAACTGTACTGCTGTACCGGTCATTTCCTACTGAATTCTCTTACGAACCCCACCGCAAATTCCAATTTCGCACCGATAAAGTGCAGACAGGTACAGTTGCCCCATTTCCGTACAGTACAGCCGCTATAAACAGTTAACTGGCCCCTCACAATACAGGTGAACTGTATCTAGAGAGTCTTGCGTCGGAGGAGGATCATTGGCATCAGTTAAACCACTACCTAATCCCGCCACAAGCGGAAGGATGTCATCATGGAACGTACACTCAGTTCCGATCTGTTCTTCGAAGAAAAAGCTGTAAACACCCAGGCTTCTATGCCTTTGCGCGTTCTCGCCAACCTGATGTTGTGGCAGCGCCGCATCTCCAGCCGCCACCAACTGGCTCGTCTGGATTCGCGTCTGCTGGCTGACGCCGGTATCAGCGAAGCTCAACGCTACGAAGAGCTGAGCAAGCCGTTCTGGCGCTAATTGGCGCCCGCTGGCCCTGACCCGCCGGGTCCACCGCCAGCACCCTGATTTAACAAAACAAAGCCCGCCCCGGGAAACCGGAGGCGGGCTTTGTTGTTTCCGGGTTTCAAACTTTACACGGCTAAAACAGACCCCATAGATAAGGACCAGTACAGTTTAAATAACATAACAATTAGACGGTACAATTTAACTTTGGTGTATCTGTATTGGTAAAAGCTGGCCGCCCAAGATGGTGTTCCAAGACCTCATGGAAGGCCGTCGTCATGAACACACAGACCTCGCGTTACAAACAGTTGATCATTCGAATGGCTTGCGCCCTGGGCAGATGGGCGCGGCAGGCCCATGAACGCCGCCAACTTGCACAACTTGACCCACGTGAATTAGCCGACGCCGGCATCAGCCAGGGCGACCGTACTGCCGAGCTGTCCAAACCTTTCTGGCGTGACTAGGCAGATAGAGGCTTTCCGAACGGATAAGCGGCAGCTTAAGATCCCGTTATTACGTGGCGAACCTTGTAGAACGGACGTCTGATGCTTAATCCGCAACAATGTCCGTTTCACAGTGGCCGCATCGCGCCGCTTTATTTGATCTTCTACAGGAGTTTTTCCATGTCCCGTCTTCGCCTGCTGAGTGCTGCCACCCTGTTGGCCCTGGCCGCCAACGCCAACGCGAGCAGCCTTATCGTGACCACCGACTCGATCGTCGGCGCCCTCAAAGCCACTTCCGATGCCAGCTCCGATGCCACGTCGTCCCTGCGTGACAACAAAGTCGTGCAAGCCGCCCGTGACGACGCTGCCAGCTTTGTTGCCAGCGAAGGCGCCATTCGTGGTGTGAAACTGGAAAGCGCCCTGGCCCAGATTCGCCAACAGGCCCCACAACTGAACACAGCGACCGACGCACAACTGGCCCAGGCGATTCTGGCCATTTGATGATCCGGTAACGCCAGGGCATGCCAGCCGCTACCAAATGTGTCAGCACTGGCTCTCGCCCGGGCGTTGCGCTAGCCTTGGCGCTCGCTTTCAGTTGTCGAGTCCCATGGCTTTTTCATACCGCCTGTTGATTGTTCCCGTGTTGTTTTCTGCCTGCTGGCCACCCTTGGCTTCGGCCTTTGATGTGTCCACCCAGAGCACCGTCATCAGTGCCTACGCCACCAGCAAGGTGACGTCAGCGCCCTTTGACAGAAAATTGATACTGGCCGCCCAGGATGACGCTGCCGCTTTTATCGCCACTGACGGCCAATGGCGGGGAGCTCGTCTGGAATCTGCGCTGGAGTATCTGCGCCGAACCCAGCCAAAACTTCATGTCAGCGACCTTGAACTGGCGCAGGCAATTCTCGTCCAATAATCATCGTATATTTCTATCTTTGTATTTCGGAGTCATTCCATGCGTAGCCCGCTGATCGCCGCCGCTCTGGGCCTGCTGTTGTTGGCCGATGTCGCCCACGCGCAAACCCTGAAAGCCACCAGTAACATCATCGTGCGTGCCTCGGCGCGCACCATTGATTTCACTTCGGACACCACCACTTCCATCCGCGACTCCAAAATCGTGCGCGAAGCCCACGATGACGCTGCCAGCTTCGTCGCCTCCAACGGCGAAATCCGCGGCGCACAATTGGAAGCAGCCTTCGATACCCTGCGCACCCGCGTACCGGAAGCCCGCGACGCCAGTGACCAGACCCTCGCCGAAGCTATCCTCGCTCTGTGAGGCGCCTGTTCGCCTGGCTACTGGCCGGGACTGTGCTGCTCTGTGCAGGCACAGCCCAGGCCAGCCTGCAACTGCGGCTCAAGACCGATGGCTTGAGCCCGGCCGAACAGCAGGCCAGCCAGGCGTTGCTCGACGAAGCGATGCGCGCTCTGCCGCCGCGCTTTATCGAGCAGTTGGACCGGCGTATTGATGTCGGCTGGACCGACAAGATGCCTGAAAACGCCTATGGCCAGGCTTCTCTGGTGTCCGAACTGGACCTCAACAGCAACCTGCTCGCCAGCCTCACCGACGGCAGCGCCGCCACCCAGAAGACCAATCGCCCCCATGGCACTGTGCGCCGCGAAATGCTCGCCACCGTGCTGCATGAGCTGACCCACATCTATGACCGTGCGCGCTTGTGGTCCACAGACGAGCGCCGCCTGATCCAACGCTGCAGCCGTCAGAACAACATCACCGGCCTGATCGGCCTGCCCGATCAATGCCGTGGCCAGAACGACCGTCGTTTCACCCTGAGTGACGACCCGCGCCTGCTGGACATTGCCGGCTGGCCCCAATACGTGGGCCGTCGCGGCGAGCGCGAGCAACATAACCACCAGGTCGCCCGCAGCCCCGATATCTACGAAACCACCAGCCCGCTGGAGTTCGTGGCGGTCAATATGGAGTATTTCCTACTTGACCCGAGCTATGCCTGCCGTCGCCCCGCGCTGTTTCGCTATTACAAGGAACACTTCGGCTGGGCACCGCCCGAACAAGACACCTGCGCCAAGACCTACGCGTTCCTGAACGCCGGCAATGACTTCGCCAAAACGCCGCTGGGCCAGATCGACCCGGAGCGCGTTTATGAAATCGACTACTTGCTGGCCGAGGCCAACCAAAATCTGGTGAGCCGCTGGGGCCACAGCATGTTGCGCCTGGTGATCTGCGCACCCGGCCGCCCGCGTGGCCCGGATTGCCGATTGGACCTGGACCAGCACTTGGTATTGTCTTACCGCGCTTTCGTCGGTGACGTACAGCTCTCGAGCTGGGATGGGCTGGTGGGCAAGTACCCGTCACGGCTGTTTGTGCTGCCGTTGGCGCAGGTGATCGACGAATACACCAAGACTGAACTGCGCGGCCTGGCCTCGGTGCCACTCAAGCTCACCCGCCAAGAGATCAACGACACCGTCGAACATGCCGCCGAGATGCACTGGAGCTACGACGGCAATTACTTTTTTATCTCCAACAACTGCGCGGTGGAGAGCCTCAAGCTGCTACGCAGCGGCAGCGCCAACCCGCAACTGACCGGCCTGGACAACATCACCCCCAACGGCTTGCTCGAGGTGCTCAGTGCCCGCGGCCTGGCTGATACCAGTGTGCTAGACGACAAGCGCGAAGCCTTGCGCCTGGGTTATCACTTCGACTCGTTCCGCGAGCGCTACCAGGCGATGTTCGACGTGCTGCGCAAACACCTGCCGATCAAGCAGACCCAAGTCGAAGACTGGCTCGCCCTCAGTGCCGCAGAACGCCGCCAGTGGTTCATCCAGGCCGACCTGCGCACCAGCGCCGCGCTGCTGCTGCTGGAACAAGCCAGCTATCGCAAACAACTGATGCTGGCCCAGGACGAAGTCAAGCAGCGCTACCTCAATGCCCGTGAGCTGAAAAACGGCGGCATGGAAAAAGCCAACAACACACTGCAACAGATCCTCGCCAACAGCGGTTTTCTAAGCCGCCCGGCGGAATTGCTCGACAGCGGCGGCTACGGCCTGCCGCAACCTTCGGAAGCCAAACGCCTGGAATCGGAAAGCGCCGAGCGCCAGAAGCAACTGCAATCGTTGACCGGCGATCTGGATAAAGAGGTGAGGGCGCTGCTGGACCCTTCACGCGCCGACGAGATTGCCGCCTGCGAAGCCAACCTCAAGCAGATGGGCGAGCACCTGCGCGCCTTGCACAAAGCCTCGGGCGGTTTGGAACTGCCCTGAACCGCCTAAAAGAAAATTCCTACAAACCTTCCATCATCTGACTTACACAGCGAAAGCTGGCTGAAAGCTTCCCCGTCTAGGATCGCCCCCACTGCCGGCAACAGACCGGCTGTAAACAACAACAATGGTGATTCCTGATGTCCGCTACTACCCGCCTGTTCGCTCCAACTCCACTCGTACGCTACGTGCCTTTCGTACTGCGCTGACCCCAACCCGGTTCGCCATTCCCTAGCCGCGCTACGCCCGGAGTATTCCTATGCTGACTTTCCTTGGCTTCGCCATGGTCATCACGTTCATGTACCTGATCATGACCAAGCGCCTGTCCGCGCTGATTGCCTTGATCATTGTGCCAATCCTGTTCGCCCTGTTTGGTGGTTTTGCCCCCGAGATCGGCCCGATGATGCTTGCGGGCATCACCAAGCTTGCGCCGACCGGCGTAATGCTGATGTTCGCCATTCTCTACTTTGCCCTGATGATCGACTCCGGCCTGTTCGACCCGGCCGTGCGCAAGATCCTCAAGATGGTCAAGGGCGACCCGCTGAAAGTTTCGGTCGGTACCGCCGTGCTTGCCCTGGTGGTGTCCCTGGACGGTGACGGCGCCACCACTTACATGATCTGCGTGGCCGCCATGCTGCCGCTGTACCAGCGCATCGGCATGAGCCCGCGGATCATGGCCGGCTTGATCATCCTCGCCGGCGGCGTGATGAACATGACGCCGTGGGGCGGCCCGACTGCCCGCGCCGCGAGTGCTTTGCATGTAGACCCGTCGGACATCTTCGTACCGATGATCCCGGCCATGGCTGTCGGCGTCGTGGCGATCCTGGTGATTGCCTACATGTACGGCAAACGCGAACGTGCCCGCCTGGGTGAACTGCACCTGCAGGGCGACGAGATCGATCACAGCGAGATCAGCGTGTCGCAATTCCCGGACGCCCGTCGCCCCAAGCTGATCTGGTTCAACGGCGCACTGACCTTCGCGCTGATGTGCACCCTGATTGCCGGCCTGTTGCCGCTGCCAGTGCTGTTCATGGTGGCGTTCAGTATCGCGATGATCGTCAACTACCCGTGCCTGCAACAGCAGAAAGACCGCGTCGCCGCCCACGCCGGCAGCGTGCTGGCAGTCGTCGGGCTCATCTTCGCCGCGGGCATCTTCACCGGCATTCTGTCCGGTACCGGCATGGTTGATGCCATGTCCAAGAGCTTGCTGGCGGTTATCCCGGAAGCGCTGGGCCCGTACCTCGCAGTGATCACCGCGCTGGTAAGCATGCCGTTTACCTTCTTCATGTCCAACGACGCGTTCTACTACGGCGTACTGCCCGTACTCGCCGAAGCAGCCAGCCATTACGGTATCACCGCCGTGGAAATGGCCCGCGCGTCCATCGTTGGCCAGCCCGTGCATTTGCTCAGCCCGCTGGTGCCTTCGACTTACTTGCTGGTGGCCCTGGCCGGTATCGAGTTTGGCGATCACCAACGCTTTACCCTCAAGTGGGCAGTGCTGGTGTGCCTGTGCATAATGTTCGCCGCTTTGCTGATGGGGATTTTTCCGCTGTTCAGCACTCTATAATCGTAACGACCTGACCGCGCGGCGCTGCAGCTTGCGCGGCTTCACATTTGCTCAAAGGAATACACATGGAATGGCTGACCAATCCGGAAATCTGGATTGCCTTCTTCACCCTGACGGCCCTCGAGATCGTCCTGGGTATCGATAACATCATCATGATTTCGATCCTGGTCAGCCGCATGCCCAAGCATATGCAGGCGCGCACCCGGATCTTCGGCCTGGCCCTGGCCATGGTCACGCGAATCCTGTTGCTGCTGTCGATCACCTGGGTCATGCAACTCACCGCCGACCTGTTCGTGGTCTTCGGCCAGGGCATCTCCGGTCGCGACCTGATCCTGTTCTTCGGTGGCCTGTTCCTGCTGTGGAAAAGCTCCCAAGAGATGTACCACGCCCTCGAAGGTGAAGACGAAACCCACGACGAGCCGGGCGGCAAGGGTGGCAAGTTCATCTACACCATCATCCAGATCGCGATCATCGACATCGTGTTCTCCCTGGACTCGGTGATCACTGCGGTCGGCATGGTTTCCCATGTGCCGGTCATGGTCGCTGCGATCGTGGTAGCCGTACTGGTGATGATGCTGGCTGCGGGCACCATCAGCGAATTCATCGACAAGCACCCGTCGCTGAAGATGCTGGCGCTGTCGTTCCTGCTGGTGGTGGGTACGGTGCTGATCGCCGAATCCTTCGACGTGCATGTGCCAAAAGGCTACGTCTACTTCGCCATGGCGTTCTCGCTGGCAGTAGAAGCGGTAAACATCAAGATGCGTACCGCTATCGCGAAAAAGAAGAAACAGCAGGATCCTGTGAAACTGCGCAAGGACATTCCGGGTCAATAAACCTGACCCGCTGCTGTTGATCGTTGTTGATCGTTCCCACGCTCCGCGTGGGAATGCCGCCTCTGGACGCTCCGCGTCCGCCCTCAAAGCGACGCAGAGCGTCACGGGATGCATTCCCACGCAGAGCGTGGGAACGATCTTCATGACAGTTTTGTTTCAATCCCCACTTTAGCTATGCGATGCTGGCGCAGAGCCCATTCGCCAACTACAGCTTAAGTACAAGACGTAGAACGGCACGCGGCAATTCTCATTTGCTCTTTCTGGAGCACACCCACACGGGGGGCCGAGCATGCTGACCTTGCTCAATCTGCTTTCCGCCGTGACCCTGCTTATCTGGGGCACGCACATCGTCCGTACCGGCATCTTGCGGGTCTACGGTTCCAACTTGCGCCAAGTCATCGGGCAGAACATGTCCAAGCGCTGGCTGGCGTTTATCGCCGGTATCCTGGTGACGGCCATGGTGCAGAGCAGCAACGCCACGGCGATGCTGGTGACGTCGTTTGTCGGCCAGGGCTTGATGGGCCTTATGCCGGCGCTGGCGACCATGCTCGGTGCCGACGTCGGTACGGCGTTGATGGCGCGGGTACTGACCTTCGACCTGTCCTGGCTGTCGCCACTGCTGATTTTTCTTGGGGTGATTTTCTTCCTCTCGCGTAAACAGACACGGGCAGGGCAGATGGGCCGCGTCGGTATCGGCCTGGGCCTGATCATTCTGGCCCTGCAACTGATCGTCGAAGCCGCCGGGCCGATTACCCATGCCCAAGGCGTCAAAGTCATCTTCGCCTCGCTGACCGGCGACATTTTGCTGGATGCCCTGGTCGGCGCCCTGTTTGCGATGATTTCCTACTCCAGCCTGGCCGCCGTGCTGCTGACCGCAACCCTGGCCGGTGCCGGTGTGATCGGCTTGCACGTGGCCATCGGCCTGGTGATCGGCGCCAACATCGGCAGTGGTGTGCTGGCCTTCCTCAGCACCAACATGCAGAACGCTGCCGGCCGCCAGGTCGCGCTGGGCAGCTTGTTGTACAAACTGATCGGCCTGTTGCTGATTATTCCGGTGCTCGACCCGCTCGTACGCTGGATGGATGGTTTGGACTACAGCGCCCAAGGCATGGTCATCACCTTCCATGTGCTCTACAACACCACGCGCTGCCTGATCCTGCTGCCCACCATCGGGCCAATGGCGCGCCTGTGCGCCTGGTTGCTGCCGGAACAACAGGAGACCAACGGCAAAGCCAGGCCACGTCACCTGGACCTGGCCTCGCTCGCCACCCCAAGCCTGGCACTGGCCAACGCCGCCCGCGAGACCTTGCGCCTGGGCGACCTGATCGACAACATGCTCACCGCCATGCTCGAAGTACTGCGTGGCAAGCAAACCGCCATTACCCAGGAAATGCGCAGCCTCAGCGATGACGTCGAGGCCCTCTACAGCGCGATCAAGCTTTACCTGGCGCAAATGCCCCGCGAAGACCTCAGTGAACAGGACAGCCGCCGCTGGGCGGAGATCATCGAGCTGTCGATCAACCTCAAGCTGGCCGGCGACCTGATCGAACGTATGCTGCGCAAAGTCCAGCAGCAGAAAACCTCACAGCGCCGACAGTTCTCCGAAGTCGGCCTGGAAGAACTCACCGGCCTGCACAGCCAGTTGATTGCCAACCTGCGCTTGGGCCTGTCGGTGTTTCTCAGCGCCGACCCCGAAAGCGCCCGCCAACTGCTGCGTGAAAAGCGCCGTTTCCGCGCCCAGGAGCGCCGCCTGGCCCACGCCCACGTCAGCCGTCTGCAGCGTAAAATCGTACAGAGCATGGAGACCAGTTCCCTGCACCTGGAGCTGATTGCCGACATGAAACGCCTGAACTCGTTGTTTTGCAGCAGTGCTTATGTAGTGTTGGAAACCTCAGACACCGGCGCACTCTCTGCCGAAGATATTGCCGACATCACTCATTCGCCCTGAACATACGATGGCCCGTGAAGTCAGTTAACAATGGACCTCACCCGCCAGGAAGCTTGTTATGCGTCGCCTGTTACTTGCCTGCCTGCTCATGGGCTCGGCACACACCTTTGCCTTCGACCGCCTGCAAGTCGAAGGCTACAGCTTGCCCAACGGCCTGCAATTGCTGCTCAAGCCAGGCACCGAGCGTGGGCACGTGGCGATCCGCCTGGTGGTCGGCGTAGGCCTGGATGACTTTCCCTGCGACGAAAAAGAACTGCCGCACCTGCTCGAACACTTGCTGTTCAGCGGCATCGACGGCGGTGGTGAAGGCGACCTTGAGGACCGCATGCAAGCCCTCGGCGGCGAATGGAACGCCTACACCAGCAATGCCGATACCACCTTTGTGATCGAGGCACCCGCGCAAAACCAGCGCAAGGTGCTGGACCTGTTACTGGCGATCCTCACCCGCACCGAACTGACCGACGCGAACATCAATGCCGCCAAAAAAGTGGTCGAGCGCGAAGACGGCGGCCATTACTCGCACCTGCAACGCTTGCTCGACCGCCAGGACCTGGGTCACACCGCCAGCAACCAATTGGCCGTCGAACTGGGGCTCAAATGCGCCGAACGTGCCGAAGTCAGCCAACTGACCCGTGATCAATTGCAAACCCTGCGCACACATTGGTACGCGCCCAACAACATGACCCTGATTATCGTCGGCGACCTCGACAAACTGCTTCCGGCGTACCTGGAGCGCACTTACGGTCAACTTGATCCGGTCGAACCCACCGAGCACCGGCCGCTGCCGGAAATCCAGCACACCGCCGCCAGCCATCGCGACCTTATCCACGGCTGGGTTGGTGACAGCGCCAAACTGCACTGGCTGTTCCCCGAACCGGTTTTGGACGACCAACACGATGAAACCTACGATTTGCTCAAGGACTACCTCGACTGGGCGCTGTACCGTCAGCTGCGCCTCAAGCACGGTTTGTCCTACGGCCCATGGAGTGAGCGCGAAGTGCTCGGCGGCGTCGGCTTCCTCAGCCTGAATGCCGACCTTGAGCGCGACAAACTCCCTGAGGCTGAACAGGTGTTGCAGAACCTCACGGCACAACTGCTCAAGGACGGCCTCGACCCAGCGGTATTCGCCCGCCTGCAGCAAGCTGCCATCGCGCGCCAAGCCTGGGCGGTGCAGGGTAACAGCGCGCTGGCCGACTATTACTGGAGCGCTGCCGGCGACTATGCCGATGGCCATATCAGCGACCCGGCCAAGCGCATCAAGGCCGTCAACCTGGTGCAAACCAACCAGGCCATGCGCGAGGTGTTTAACCAGAAGGGCTACTGGCGCATCGAAAAACCCTTGCTGAGCTATGACGCCCTGAGCTGGATCGGTGCTGGTGTACTCGTGCTGATCGCCAGTGTGTTGATCGGCGTGCGCCTTTATCGCAAACGGATCACGTAATGAGGCACCGAACACAGGGCTAAGACGTTATTCTGTCTGGGATTTTTCCTACACCAATTGTGAATCGCCAATGCCAAATCTACCGCCCCTTATCCAGCGCATTATCGAACTGATCAAGCGCTATCCAGGGGTGATCGCACTCGGCGGTTTCATATCCGGTGTGTGCAGCTTCATCCTGGTGGACCGCCAGCAGGGCATGGCCAGCTGGATCGCGGTGATCATGCTGGTGAGCTGGCTGTGGCTGATGCTGGAAAACAGCTTTACCCAGCTGTTCGCCAAAGTCTTCAAGCGCGAAATCCCCGAGCCGCTGCTGCGCTACGCGACCCAGATGATCCACCAGGAAAGCCTGTTCTTCGTATTGCCGTTCTTTTTCGTCACCACCGCCTGGAACAGCGGCCAATCCGTATTCACTGGCCTGCTCGGCGCGGCGGCGCTGGTGTCGATCACCGACCCGCTGTACTACAAGTGGCTGGCACCCAAGCGCTCGCTGTTCCTGGCGCTGCACACCCTGACCTTGTTCGCGGCACTGCTCACCGCACTGCCCATCATCATGCACCTGACTACCGCCGAGAGTTACAAATTGGCGCTCGGCGTGGCCATGGCGCTGTCGATCCCGAGCCTGGCCGCGAGCCTGCCGCTGCGCAGCGTCAAAGGCTGGGCGATGCTGCTCGGGGTGACGGCCGCCATCGGCTGCGCCGGTTGGTTCCTGCGCAGCTGGGTGCCGCCGGCCACATTGTGGATGACCGAAGTGGCGATCAGCACCCAGCTGCAAGACCGCACACCGGGCGATGACCTCAAGGAAGTCACCGCCGCGCAACTGCGCAGCGGCGGGCTGTACGCTTACACCGCGATCAACGCGCCACGCGGGCTGGATGAGCGGATTTACCATGTGTGGAAATTCAACGGCCAAGAGGTCGACCGCATCGCCCTGGATATCCATGGCGGACGCAAGGAAGGCTATCGCGCCTGGACCCACAAGCAGAACTTCCCGGCCGACGCGGTCGGGCGCTGGCAGGTGCAGGTGTTGACGGAGGATGGGCAAGTCATCGGCGTGCTGCGTTTTAAAGTCACTGACCCAGCACAAACGGACAACCCAAAGTAGGCCGTATCGTGCTATTACGTAGCAATTGTGGATAGCCAAACAAGCTCGGAGCTTATGACCACTCGTACCACGGCCGGCGCAGCCCACCTCGACACCTCCAGCGTTCCCCCGTTGCTCAGGATTACGGGGGACTGGACGCTTGCCCACTACGCCAATCTTAAAAAGCTGAGCGACAAGCTCGACGGCCAATACGACGCCGGTGCACGCATCGACCTCAATGGCCTCGGCGCCCTGGATACCGCGGGTGCCTCGCTGCTGGTCGAGTTGCTGGGCCCGGAGCGCATCGAGCATTCCGCCGAGCAGACCGATTGCAGCTTGTCTACCGCCGACCGGGCACTGCTCAAAACCGTCTACCGCTCCCTGAACGATTTCTGCGTACCCGACAAAGAGCCGGAAGAAGCCGCCGGTATCCAAGTGCTGGCGCGTATCGGTCGAGCTGTCGACACGGTATGGCAGGACGGCATGAAACTGCTGGGCTTTATCGGCCTGATCCTCGAAACCTTCGCCCGTGGCGTTTTACGCCCCAAGCGCTGGCGCATCACACCGATGGTCGCGCATATCGAACAAACCGGCCTCGACGCTGCGCCCATCGTCGCGTTGCTGACCTTTCTGGTGGGCGCCGTGGTGGCGTTCCTCGGCGCCACCGTGCTCAAAAGCTTCGGTGCGACGATTTTTACCGTGGACCTGGTGGCGTTTTCTTTCCTGCGAGAATTCGGCGTATTGCTTACCGCCATCCTGATCGCAGGCCGAACGGCCAGCGCCTTTACCGCGCAAATCGGCTCGATGAAGGCTAACGAAGAAATCGACGCGATCCGCACCCTGGGCCTGGACCCGATGGAACTGTTGGTGCTGCCACGGGTAATGGCGCTGCTTGTGTCGCTGCCGATGCTGACATTTTTGGCGATGCTCTCGGGGATTGTCGGCGGCGGCGTGGTGTGTGCCGTCGCCCTGGATATTTCACCGGCGATGTTTCTCTCGCTGCTGCAATCGGACATTGGCGTGCAGCACTTTTTGGTGGGGATGGTGAAAGCGCCGATTTTCGCCTTCCTGATCGCGGCGATTGGCTGCCTCGAAGGCTTCAAGGTCAGCGGCAGCGCCGAATCGGTCGGCGCGCACACCACCTCCAGCGTGGTGCAGTCTATTTTCGTGGTGATTGTGCTGGATGCGGTCGCCGCGATGTTCTTTATGGAGATGGGCTGGTGAGTCGTCTACACCGTGCGCCCACTGAGGCGGTGATCGAAGTGCGCGGCCTGTGCAATCGCTTTGGCAGCCAGAGCGTGCACGAGAACCTCGATCTGGATTTGTACAAAGGCGAGATCCTCGCGGTGGTCGGCGGCTCCGGCAGCGGCAAGTCGGTACTGCTTCGCAGCATCGTCGGCCTGCGGCGGCCCAGCGAAGGTGAGGTGCGGGTATTCGGCAAGAACCTGCCCAATTTGTCGGAACATGAACGCTCGCTGGTGGAACGGCGCTTTGGCGTGCTGTTCCAGAAGGGTGCGCTGTTTTCCTCGCTGACGGTCACCGAAAACGTCGCCCTGCCGTTGATCGAACACGCCGGCCTCAGCCGTCGCGACGCCGAACACTTGGCGGCAGTCAAGCTAGCCCTGGCGGGGCTGCCTTTGTCGGCGGCGGATAAATACCCGGCGTCACTGTCCGGCGGCATGATCAAGCGCGCGGCCCTGGCACGCGCCCTGGCCCTGGACCCGGACATTCTGTTCCTGGACGAACCCACCGCCGGCCTCGACCCGATTGGCGCGGCGCAATTCGACCAACTGATCCTCACCCTGCGCGATGCGCTGGGCTTGAGCGTGTTCCTGGTCACCCACGACCTCGACACGCTCTACACCATCACCGACCGTGTGGCGGTGCTGGCGCAGAAGAAAGTGCTGGTGGCCGATGCCATCGATGTCGTCTCGGAAACGGACGACGCCTGGATTCACGAATATTTCCACGGCCCCCGTGGCCGCGCGGCATTGGATGCCGCTCAATCGCTTAACGAGGTATGACATGGAAACCCGAGCCCATCATGTGATGATCGGTCTGTTCAGCGTGATCGTGGTGGTCGGCGCCATGCTGTTCGGCCTGTGGCTGGCCAAGTCCAGCGTCGATAGCGCCTTCCAGGAATACGAGGTGGTGTTCAACGAGGCCGTCAGCGGCCTGTCCCAGGGCAGTTCGGTGCAATACAGCGGGATCAAGGTGGGCGATGTCACCAGCCTGCGCCTGGACCCGAAAGACCCGCGCCGGGTACTGGCGCGCATCCGTTTGGCCGGGCAGACACCGATCAAGGAAGACACCCAGGCCAAGCTGGCACTGACCGGCATCACTGGCACCTCGATCATCCAGCTCAGCGGTGGTACGCCGCAAAGCCCGGAACTCAAGGGCAAGGACGGCAACCTGCCGGAAATTATCGCCTCGCCGTCCCCCATTGCGCGCCTGCTCAATAACAGCAACGACCTGATGACCAGCATCAACCTGCTGCTGCACAACGCCAACCACATGTTCTCGCGGGAGAACGTCGAACGCCTGAGCAACACCCTGGATAACCTGCAACAAACCACCGGCGCCATTGCCGACCAACGCGGTGATATCAAGGTGGTGATGCAACAGTTGATGCAGGTGAGCAAGCAGGCGAGCGCCGCGCTGGAACAGACCACTACGCTGATGCGCAATGCCAACGGCTTGCTCAATGACCAAGGCAAGCAAGCCTTCGGCAGTGCCGAGCAGGCCATGAAGTCGCTGGAACAAAGCACCACGACCATCAACACCTTGCTGACCAACAACAAAGACTCGGTGAACAGCGGCATGCAGGGCCTCAACGAACTGGCACCGGCCGTGCGCGAACTGCGCGAAACCCTCGGTTCGCTGCGCGCCATCTCCCGCCGCCTCGAAGCCAACCCCAGCGGTTACCTGCTGGGCAGCGACAAGAACAAGGAGTTCACGCCATGAAGCGTGCTTACCAAATAATCGCCCCGCTGGCCTTGGTGCTGATCAGCGCCTGCTCGATCCTGCCCAAGCCGGATCCGTCTGACGTTTACCGCCTGGCGTCGGCGCCAACCAGCACCCAAGGCGCGCCGGTGAGCTGGTCGCTGCGGGTGTCCAAGCCGCAGAGCAGCGAGTTTCTCGACAGCCCGCGCATCGCCGTAGTGCCAAACGGCGACCTGATCAGCAGCTACGCGAACTCACGCTGGAGCGACCCGACGCCGGTGTTGCTGCGCAATCGGTTTATGGACGGTTTCCAGCGCGATGGGCGGGTGACGCTGCTGAGTACCGACGAGACCAACCTGCAGGCCGATTACGAGCTGGGCGGGCAGCTGCAGGCGTTTCAGAGTGAGTACCATGGCAGTGCGGTGGAGGTGGTGATCCGCCTGGATGCGCGGCTGGTGCGTGGCAGTGATCAGCGGATTATTGCCAGTCGGCGGTTTGAGGTGAAGCAGCCGGTCGGCGATACAAAAGTGCCCGCGGTAGTGGCGGCGTTTGGGCAGGCGGGGGATCAGTTGAATAAGCAGGTGGTGGATTGGGTGGTGCAGCAGGGCAATGCTGCACTTGTGGCGAGGGAGCTTGCTCCCGCTGGGCTGCCCAGCAGCCCCAAAACCCGCCCATGAGTTTTAACTGACACACCTGCCAAACCCGTTTGGGGCCGCTTCGCGGCCCAGCGGGAGCAAGCTCCCTCGCCACAGGTAACTAAGCCTTAACCAAAAAACCAGTAGCACACCGAAATTGCCGCCACCACGCCGGCAAACTCCGCCAGCAACGCACATCCAACCGCATGCCGCGCGCGCTGGATGCCCACCGAACCAAAGTACACCGCCAACACATAAAAGGTGGTCTCGGTACTGCCCTGAATCGTCGCCGCGACCAACGCCGGGAAGCTGTCCACGCCCTTGGCCTGCATGGTCTCGATCAACAGCGCCCGCGCTGCGCTGCCGGAGAACGGCTTGACCATCGCCGTCGGCAATGCATCGACAAAGCGCGTGTCCATGCCCGTCCAGGCCACCACATGGCGAATCCCCTCCAGGCCAAAGTCCAACGCCCCGGAGGCGCGCAATACGCCCACTGCACAAAGCATCGCCACCAGATACGGCAGCAGGTTCTTGGCAACATCGAAGCCCTCTTTGGCACCTTCGACAAATGCCTCATACACCTTCACCTTGCGCAACGCACCGATCACCAGAAACAGCATGATCAAGCCAAACAGCGTCAGGTTGCCGAGGATCGACGACAGGCCCGCCAGCGCCGTGGCGGACAGTGTCGCCAGCAACGCCATAAAGCCGCCCAGCATCAGCGCGCCGGGAATCAGATAGGCCAGCACCACCGGGTCCCACAAGCGCAGGCGCTGCATGACAGCCACCGACAACAGGCCCACCAGCGTTGAGGCGCTGGTGGCCAGCAGGATCGGCAGGAACACCAGCGTCGGGTCGGCGGCGCCTTGCTGGGCGCGGTACATGAAGATCGTCACCGGCAACAGCGTCAGCGAGGACGCGTTAAGCACCAGGAACAGAATCTGCGCGTTGCTCGCGGTGTTGGGGATGGGGTTGAGTTCCTGCAACGCCTTCATGGCTTTCAGGCCAATCGGCGTGGCGGCGTTGTCCAGGCCCAGGCCATTGGCGGCGAAGTTGAGGGTGATCAAGCCGATGGCCGGGTGGCCAGCGGGCACTTCCGGCATCAAACGGCGAAACAGCGGGCCGAGCGCCTTGGCCAGCCAATCGACGATGCCCGCTTTTTCAGCGATGCGCAAAAAGCCCAGCCATAAGGTCAGGGTGCCGAACAGCAGCACCATCACGTCCACCGACAGTTTGGCCATGGCGAAAATGCTTTCGACCATCGCCGCAAAAATCCCGGCATTACCGCCAACCAGCCATTGCGCCAGTGCTGACACCATTGCCACGACAAAGAAGCCAAGCCACAGGCCATTGAGCATCAGTTGAATCCCCCGAAAGATGGGGCGAATGATAGCGGGGCTGGCAGAAACGACAAACCCCGGAATTTTCCGGGGTTTGTTTCAAAGCAGCGGTGCTATCAGCCGCGGGTAGCTTGTGCGGTCGGTGCGGCTTCTTTGCTGCGCCAGTGCGGCAGCGAGTTCCAGTAGCGCTCGCCCTTGGCATCGTCGTACATGCCTTCCCAGCGGGAGATGACCAGAACAGCCAAGGCGTTGCCGATCACATTAAGTGCGGTACGCGCCATGTCCATCACTCGGTCGACGCCGGCGATGAAGGCCAGGCCTTCCAGCGGAATGCCCACGCTGCCCAGAGTCGCCAGCAACACCACGAAGGACACGCCCGGCACGCCGGCGATACCTTTGGAGGTGACCATCAGGGTCAGTACCAGCATCAGTTGCTGGCCAATCGACAGGTCGATGCCATACAGCTGGGCGATAAAGATGGCCGCGATACTCTGGTACAGGGTCGAACCGTCAAGGTTGAACGAGTAGCCAGTTGGCACTACGAAGCTGCAGATGGCCTTCGGCGCACCGTAGGCTTCCATCTTCTCGATCACACGCGGCAACACGGTTTCGGAGCTGGCGGTGGAGTAGGCCAGTACCAACTCATCCTTGAAGATGCGCATCAGCTTGAGAATCGAGAAGCCGAACAGGCGGGCGATCAGGCCCAGTACCGCAAAGGCGAAGAAGAGGATGGCGACGTAAACCAGGATCACCAGCTTGGCCAGCGGCAGCAAGGAGGCGAAACCGAAGTTGGCGACGGTTACCGCGATCAAGGCAAATACACCGATTGGGGCGTACTTCATGATCATGTGGGTCACTTTGAACATGCTCTCGGACACGCCCTGGAACATGGTCACCAGCGGTTCGCGCAGCTCAGGCTTGAGGCTCGACAAGCCCAGGCCGAACAGCACCGAGAAGAAGATGATCGGCAGCATGTCGCCACGGGCAACGGCAGCGAAAATATTCGATGGGATCAGGTTGAGGATGGTTTCGATGAACGCATGTTCATGCTGCACTTCGGCGGCGGTGGCGGTGTATTTGGAAATATCGACGGTACCCAGGGTACTCATGTCGATGCCAGCGCCCGGGTGGAACAGGTTGGCAAGCAACAGGCCGACCACAATGGCGATGGTGGTGACCACTTCGAAGTAAAGAATGGTTTTGACGCCGATCCGCCCCAGCTTCTTCGCATCCCCTACGCCGGCGATGCCAACAATCAGCGAGGAAATCACAATCGGGATCACGATCATCTTGATCAGGCGGATAAAGATATCGCCCGCTGGCTGCAACACATTGCTGATCCACCAGGCTTTTTCAGCACTGAAATGGTTGAGCACTGCACCGATTGCGATCCCCAGTACCAAACCGATGAGGATCTGCCAGGCGAGGCTTAGCTTTGCCTTCTTCATGTCATTACCCTTACTTCAAGTGGACTTAAGGCAAATGCGCCACTCGCAACGCTCGGAAGCGAAAAAGTGTGCGCATTTGCCTCCATGGAAGGTCACCGCAGCATGGCCGAAATGGCTTACTGGCAGGCGAAAAAAGGCGCAACTATTCCCATGCAAGGGTTCGACGTCTAATGCCGTAAACGCCTACCCTATGCCGAATCGGCATGACTTTTTTTGAAATTAGCTGTCCGAACGGTCAGTTCAAATCCGCCATTAAAGCCCGTGAATATGCCGTTAACCGGCCAATACCGGCTCGCTCAGAGATGTTGGACGACTTATACAGGTTGGCGAAAATGCCTGGGAATTCACTGACCTGGCGCCAGAAATATCCTATGGCGCAGCCAAAATTTTCTCGATAGATGGTCGCCACGAAACACCAAGTAATGGTTAGGCGCGCGCAAAAGAGAAATTGTCGGCTATGAGCCGTATAAGAAGCGGAGCATGAGAGTGACAAGCCCGTCGCAAGTTCAGCAAGCGTGAGGGCTTGTGAACTTGCGTCGCAGCTTTTCACCTGACCCGGCCCTTGCGCAGGCACTCCCTGTACCCGTAGGTCACGCCGATCTCGATTGATCAGAGCAACCCGGCCCCCTGGTCATGCATCACCCTTGGCGGGCGATGCAGACAGAAAGAAGCGAGGGGCTTCTTTCTATGGACGCCGGCTCCGCAGACGACAGACGCATCAGACGGAACCTAGTACCAATTCGGATCTTTCTTAAGCTGCTCCATCAGCAGCTTTTGCATGCCTTCGTTCGGCTTACCGATAAAACGGTAATCGGCGTGCCGTGTCGGGGATTTGTCCGCCGGCAAACCGGCCGGGACTTCCACCAACATGGCGTAGGCATCTTCCTTGTCGAGGCTAAAGGCAACGATCAGGCGCTTGTTCAGGCACGTATCTGCAGTCTCACAGAGCGGCCCCACCAAATACTTGTCGCCATCTTCTTCAACGGCATTCATTTGCTCGGCCGTACCGGACAGGTTCATCACCCATTCCGGCAAGCGCTGTTCTTTCTTCACCACGCTTTGCCAGGTTTCGCGGTACTGCTTATCCGCACTAAGCAATTCGTTGGCTCGGGATTGGCCGTCATTGGCGGCCATCACCAGCCCGCTGCCGCCCAAGAGCAGGGCGGCAGCCATGGTTTTAAAGGACAAAATGGTCATATTCAGCCTCGGCCGCGACGACCAAAGAAGAACGAAGCGATGAACATCACCAGGAAGACCACAAACAGAATTTTTGCGATACCCGTGGCGGTGCCCGCGATACCACCGAAGCCCAGGACTGCAGCCACAATGGCGATGATCAGAAATGTGATTGCCCAACTCAACATGGTGATTCTCCTTACGCTTTTATAGGGGTAACAGCGGTAGTGCCGTGCGGCCGCTCAACACAAGCGACCTTTTCTTGCTTAGAACACCCAGCGCTCTTGGGTTGGCAATTCACCCAGGGTTGAATCCTGGCCTGCCACTCTCAATTGCGGGGCGGTTACTTCAGTAGTAGCGCTGGCGCTGCCAACGGAACGGAAATGGGTTTGGGTCATCGACGGACGTTCGAATTGCGCGGTTTGCTGCTGACTTTGCTGCCAATGCTGCATCTGCTGGCCGGCAATCAACGTGACCATCAAAGCCAGGCTGGCGAACAGACCTTGCTGCAAGCGCAGTGGCGATACACGTAGTTGGCTGAGGCTTTGGCGAGTCATGCTGCATTTCTCCCGCATTTTGATTATTCGTTGGGAGAGCTATTGCAGAGTGCATGCCAGTTTTTTTACAAAATAAAACTCAATAAAATCAATTAGTTATAGATACACCAATACAGTATCGAACAGCATCCTGCACGATGACCCTTTGCAGGCCGTGCGAAATGCACGATGGTCAGTGGTCGGGTCAATGGATCGAAACAACCGCGGGCGTTGCCGAATTGGCAAGAAGGCAAGAAAACGCCATCAATCGGCGCCTTTGTAGGGGAACGTGAAGATACCTGCGCGAAGATGCCTTTTATGAATCAGAATAAACCATGCAACTTGCCCGATTAATCCGGGACTAAACACCATCATTTATAGTTAAGGAGCGCGGGACAGATGGAATCAGCCAAGGAACTTCAAGGCCGCATTCTTTTAGTGGATGACGAATCCGCGATCCTCCGCACCTTCCGTTACTGCCTGGAAGATGAAGGCTACAGCGTAGCCACTGCCAACAGCGCCGCCCAAGCCGATGCCTTGATGCAGCGTCAGGTATTCGATCTGTGCTTCCTGGACCTGCGCCTGGGTGAAGACAATGGCCTGGATGTGTTGGCCCAGATGCGCATCCAGGCGCCATGGATGCGCGTGGTGATTGTGACCGCGCATTCAGCTGTAGACACCGCCGTTGACGCGATCCAGGCCGGCGCCGCCGACTACCTGGTCAAGCCGTGCAGCCCCGATCAACTGCGCCTGGCCACCGCCAAGCAGTTGGAAGTGCGCCAGCTCTCCGCACGCCTGGAAGCACTGGAAGGCGCAGTGCGCCAACCCAAGGACGGCCTCGATTCCCACAGCCCGGCGATGATGGTGGTACTGGAAACTGCGCGTCAGGTGGCTGGCACCGATGCCAATATTTTGATCCTCGGTGAGTCCGGCACCGGTAAAGGCGAGCTGGCCCGGGCCATTCACGGGTGGAGCAAACGCTCGAAAAAATCCTGCGTGACCATTAACTGTCCGTCACTGACAGCCGAGCTAATGGAAAGCGAGTTGTTCGGCCATAGCCGTGGCGCGTTTACCGGCGCCAGTGAGAGCACGCTGGGCCGCGTTAACCAAGCCGACGGCGGCACGCTGTTTCTCGACGAGATCGGCGACTTTCCCCTGACGTTGCAGCCAAAACTGCTGCGATTCATTCAAGACAAGGAATATGAGCGCGTAGGCGACCCGGTCACTCGACGTGCTGATGTGCGCATCCTCGCGGCCACCAACCTGAACCTGGAAGACATGGTGCGCGACGGCCGTTTCCGGGAAGACTTGCTCTACCGCCTCAACGTCATCACCCTGCACCTGCCGCCCCTGCGCGAGCGCAGTGAAGACATCCTGACTCTGGCCGACCGTTTCCTGGCGCGCTTCGTCAAGGAGTATGCCCGACCTGCACGCGGTTTCAGCGATGCCGCCCGTGAAGCGCTGCTTAACTACCGCTGGCCGGGCAATATCCGCGAACTGCGTAACGTGGTGGAGCGGGCCAGCATCATTTGCCCGCAGGAAAAGGTTGAAATCAGCCACCTCGGGATGGCCGAACAGCCGACCAACAATGCCCCGCGTATTGGCGCAGCACTGAGCCTGGACGAACTGGAGAAAGCCCATATCGGCGCCGTTCTCGCTACCAGCGACACCTTGGATCAAGCGGCCCGCACGCTGGGCATCGACGCGTCGACCCTGTACCGCAAACGTAAACAGTACAACCTGTGAGCTGCACCTTATGAAGCTTGCGATGAAACTGCGCACTCGGTTGTTTCTGAGTATCTCAGCGCTGATAACCGTCGCCCTGTTGGGACTGGTCCTGGGACTGGTCAGCGTCATGCAAATGGCCAAGAGCCAGGAGTCGCTGATCCGCAGCAACTTTATCACCCTGGACCTGGGCCTCAAGCTGCGCCAGACCTTGGGCGACCAGTTGATCCTGATGCTGGAGGAGCAGCCCGACCCCGCTGCCCTGCAGACGTCCAAGCAGAACTATTTTGCCCTGCTGGACCAGGGCATCGCCCATGAGCAGCAGGACGGCAGAACCAGTGGTTTCAGCCAGGCACGCATCGACTACCTGAATTTCCTCAAGGCGTTTGACGAAGCTCAGCAAAGCTCACTGGCCAACAATAAAAACGAAAAACTCACCGAAACCTTCAATGCACTGCGTAACGGACTGATCGCTGAACACAAAGGCGCCCTGGAAAATATCAACGACAGCGAGCACAAGTCGCGCAATCGCGCCTTGTTAATCGCCGGCTTGCTGGGGCTGGTCGGCCTGGCGGTGTTGATCATCGGCTTCGTCACCGCCCATGGCATCGCACGGCGCTTTGGTGGGCCAATTGAAGCCTTGGCCAAGGCCGCCGACAAGATCGGGCAAGGCGATTTCGAAGTGACGCTGCCGATCTCATCGGCGGCAGAAATGAATCAGCTGACCCGTCGTTTCGGCATCATGGCCGAAGCACTGCGTCAGCATCAGGCGACCAATATCGATGAATTGCTGGCCGGCCAGCAACGCCTGCAAGCAGTGCTCGACAGCATCGACGACGGCTTGCTGATGATTGACCGCCAAGGCCGTCTGGAACACCTTAACCCCGTGGCACAGCGCCAGTTGGGCTGGGACGAAGAGCGCCTCGGCCAAGGCTTGGGTGAAGCCTTGGGTCGCCCTGAAATGGATGAGCAGCTGCAACTGGTGCTGCGCGGCGGCAACCTGGAGCGCGCGCCGGACGATCTGGAAGTGGAAGTCGAAGGCGAACTGCGCCTGCTGACCTACAGCCTGACGCCGGTCAGCCATACCCAAGGGCATATTCTAGGTGCGGTGATGGTGCTGCATGACGTCACCGAACAACGCGCGTTCGAACGTGTGCGCAGCGAGTTCGTATTGCGCGCCTCCCACGAATTACGCACGCCGGTGACGGGCATGCACATGGCCTTCGGGCTGTTTCGCGAACGGGCGAAGTTTCCCGCCGAGTCCCGTGAGGCCGACCTGCTGGATACGGTCAATGAAGAAATGCAGCGCCTGATGCAGTTGATCAACGACCTGCTCAACTTCTCGCGCTACCAGAACGGCCTGCAAAAACTCACGCTCGGGCCATGCGATGTCACTGATTTGCTCGAGCACGCACGAGCCCGGTTCACGGAGCCCGCGAACGCACAACACATCGAACTGCTGGTGGAAGCTCAATCGGAATTGCCCAGGCTGTACGCCGACCAGGTTCAACTCGAGCGTGTACTCGATAACCTTCTAGGCAATGCTTTGCGACATACGGCCAATGGTGGCCAGATTCGCTTGCAGGCACGCCGCCACGGCGAACGGGTGATTATCAGCGTTGAAGATAACGGCGAGGGTATTGCCTATGGCCAACAGGGGCGCATCTTTGAACCTTTCGTACAAGTAGGCCGCAAGAAAGGCGGCGCTGGCCTGGGGCTGGCGTTGTGCAAGGAGATCGTACAGTTGCACGGCGGTCGCATGGGCGTGTATTCGCGGCCGGGGCAGGGTACGCAGTTCTATATGGCACTGCCGTTGTAGCCTGGATACAAAAAAATGTGGGAGCGGGCTTGCCCGCGATTGCGGTGGCTCAGCCAAAAGTTTATTGACTGACACTCCGTCATCGCGGGCAAGCCCGCTCCCACATTTGAATGGGGTTACACCTTTAGCGGCGGTTCAATGCGCTCAGGATAGCTGCACTTTCCGCATCCGGCGTGCCGTCGAACCGTGATGGCCGGAAGTGCATCTGGAACGCCGCGATCACATGTCGCGTGGCCACATCCAGTTCACCCGTCTGCGGCGTCTGGTAGCCCAGGCGCGCCAGTTCTTCCTGGAACCACGTAATACTCGGCAGGCTAACGGCATACTGTTGCTGGAATCGAGCCACCGCCTGTGCATCCGGCCACACGCCCAAACCTTCAGCCGCCAGGCGCTTCCACGGAAACAACGGGCCTGGGTCGAGCTTGCGCAATGGCGCAATGTCGCTATGGCCGATAATGTTTTTGGGGTCGATGCCGTTGCGCTTGCTGATGTCCTTGAGCAACACCACCAACGACTGCACCTGGGCCTCGGAGTACGGGTACCACAGGCGGCCGGTCGGCGCGTCTGTATAACCTGGGTTCACGATCTCGATACCAATGGAGCTGGAGTTGAGCCAGGTGCGGCCCGCCCATTCGCTTTCACCGGCGTGCCAGGCGCGCTGGCTCTCGTCTACCAGCTTGTAGATGGTGCCTGAAGCATCATCGCCAATGAGGTAATGGCTGCTGACCTGGCCGTGCGTGAGCAGCGCCAGGGAGCGTTCAAGGCTGGCGGAGGTGTAATGGACAATGACGAACTGCACGCGGTTGTCGTGGTTCAAAGAAGGGTGGCTGGTGTTCAGCCGCGGGCCGCTGGCGCAGCCGGCGAGCAAAAGAAGCACAAAGGCAATGCAAAAGGATTTCATGGCGGAAGACAGTACGCAGAAGACGATAATGCAACAGTGTAACGGATGGTTCGGGGCTCGACGGTCAAATCACAAAATGGAACATCTTTTACGCCGCCTGCACCCGGTTGCGTCCAGCGGCCTTGGCCCGATACAACGCCTCATCGGCACGCTTTAGCGCCAGGTCACTGCGTTCTCCCGGCAGGAACTGCGCCACGCCCATGGACACCGTGATGGTCACCGGCTCGCCTTTGAAGTGGAACGGGCATGCCTCGATGGCCGAACGCAGCACCTCACCCACGTCCAAAGCATCTGCCAAACCTGAGTCAGGCATCAACAATACAAACTCTTCACCCCCAAATCGCGCGATAAAATCGCCGGAGCGCAGGCGCTTGCGCAACACATTGGCGATGATCTTCAGCACCTTGTCGCCGGCCAAGTGGCCGTAGCCATCGTTGATGCGCTTAAAGTGGTCCAGGTCGAGCATGGCCAGTGACAGGCTGTTGCCGCGCTGATGCCAGCTATTCACTTCATGATCCAGGCGCTCGCTCCAGGCCGCACGGTTGGGCAGGCCGGTGAGCGGGTCGATCAAGGCCTTCTGGCGCTGCACTTCCAAATGCTCGCGATAACCTTGGGCTTCCTGCTCCATGTTCGCCACCCGCTCGGCCAGGCTTTTGAGCCGCGCCGCGACTTCCTGCTCGCGCTGGTCACGCTGCTGCCGGTGTTCGTCCATGGTGCCGAGCAAGCCTTCAAGGTGGCTTTCCAGCACATGCTTGAGGCTGTCCAGGTCAGCAGCTTCCTGCACGCTGCTTTGCAGGCCGTCGACCTGTTCACGGATCTGCGTATCCAGCTCCCGTGCGGCCGAGCGGCTGTCGGCGTGCCCCTCACTGGCCACCTGCAGATGGCCCTGGAAGGCTTCGAGGCGTTCATTAAGCTGCTTGAGGTAGGCCTCGAACTCATGCTGGCCACTGTCGGTAATCGCCAGCATCAGCACCGCCAGGTCATCGAGGATCGGCAGCAATTCGTACCAGTTCAAGCCGTGGGCCAAGCGCTCGCGCATGGCTTCGGCCTGGGGCCGGTGGCGCTCGGGTAAGGACAGATCCTCCAGCAAGCCAAGCAAGGTGTCTTCGATATGCTTGCCGACCGAGCTGTAGGACGGCTCGGGGGAGTCGGGCAGGGCGTAGGTGCCGTCCGGTTGCAGCGCATCGGGATCGGGCACGCAGGGTTCCAGCACGGGCGGAAGCGACAGGCTGCCTATGAGCGTTTGATCTGGCGTGTCGACCTCAACCTGCGGCTCTTCGATAAATGCAGCAAGGGCGCTTTCGGGCGCGGCTTCCTCTAGTGCTGGCTCGGGCATCTCTGGCTCAGAGACTTCGTCAGGCCCGACGGGGGCTTGCTCCGGCGCCGGTGCCTCAAAGGCAAAGGCTTCGCGGGCGACTTCAGCCACTTTGACCGGCTCAGCGGGTTCAGGCTGCGCGGCGGCCGGCGTTACCGGCAATGGCGCAAAAGCGCGCAAGGCTTGGGTCAGCTCTTCGGATTGCACGGGCTCCAGTGGCTCGGGCGCGGCTTTGGCAGCAGCAGGTTTCGACGCCGGCGGTTGCGGTGCATAGAGCGGGGCAGATTCAACCACCGACGCCTCATTCGACACATCCTTTGCACCAAACAGGCGTTGCAGCAGGCCTGGTCCAGGGCGCGCAGCTTCGCCTTCAGGCTCCAGGTTATTTAGCGCCTGCCCTTGCAGGCTGCTCAATTCGCTGAGCAGCAGCGGGATCTCACGCGCCTGGCCGACTCGGCCATCAAGCTGTTTGGCGAAGGTTTTCAGCGGGCGGGCGACTTCACGCGGCAGAGGCAGTTTCTGCAACTGCGCAACTAAGGCAGTCAGCGCAGTGCTGATCTGGTCGACCCGGGTTTCGCGGCGCTGCTCCGAGTCGAGCACGGCTTTTTCCAGGCGTGGCAGCAAGGCGGCGAGGGCAGCGTCCATGTCGTCGGTACGCACCACATCGCGCATTTCTTTCATGCATTGATCAACCGCACGGTCGGTGCCTTCCGCCGCCAGCGTGCTGCGCACCAGGCCTCGGCGCAACAGGTCGAGGCGGGCAGCCCAGCGGCGTTCGAGCTTATCTTGCTGCTCAACGCTTTTAAGGTATTTCTCTTTCCAGCGCTGGGCGTCGTCGCTCATGCAAGGGGTCCGCGTGGGCCTGGGCTCAACGCGGGTAATGCATCAGCCGTGAGCGAACCCGGCAGACGAATCTCTACCGCGACGGGCAGGTGATCGGAAATGGGCTGCGCCAGCACCTGCACACTTTCCAGTGTAAGGCTGGGGCTGAGCAGGATATGGTCGAGACAGCGTTGCGGGCGCCAGCTGGGAAACGTGGCTTCGACTTGCGGCGCCAGTAACCCGAGGTCGCGCAACGGGGAATTCTGCAACAGGTCGGTGGCATGGGTGTTCATGTCACCCATCAGCACCTGGTGTTTGTAGTTGCCGATCAGATCACGCACGTAGGCCAACTGGAGGTTGCGTGTACGCGCTCCAAGCGCCAGGTGCATCATCACCACCACCAAGGCTTCCGGGCCTTCGCCGAAACGCACAAGAATCGCGCCGCGCCCTTTTGGGCCGGGCAACGGGTGATCTTCGATGGCTGTCGGCTTCAAGCGGCTGAGCACGCCATTGCTGTGCTGTGCCAGGCGCCCGAGGTTGCGGTTGAGTTGCTGATACCAATAAGGGAAAGCACCGAGATGGGCGAGATGCTCCACCTGATTGACATAACCGGAGCGCATGCTGCCGCCGTCGGCTTCCTGCAAGGCGACCAGATCGAAGTCGTTGAGCAGGTCGCCGATTTTCTGCAGATTACCGGTACGCCCTTTGTGCGGCAGCAGATGCTGCCAGCCACGGGTGAGGTAGTGCCGATACTTCTCGGTACTGTTGCCCACCTGAATATTGAAGCTGAGCAGCCGCAGACGACTGTCTGCCGGCAAGCCCGTGGACTCCAGGTGGTGTTCGTTGACCCGCGGTTCATGCAGGCCAACGCTACGTTCAGTACCCCAGCCGCGCATGATGGCCCCCTTACTTGGCTGCGCGCTCTTTAGCGATCAGTTGGTCGGCAACATTGAGGGTTTGCTCAGGACCACCGGTAGTGCCCAGGTCGAAACGGTATTTGCCGTTGACGATCATGGTCGGTACGCCTTGTACGCCGTACTTCTGGGCGAGTTCCTTGGCCTGTTTGATTTGGCCCTGGATAGCGAAGGAGTTGAAGGTGGCCAGGAACTTGTCCTTGTCGACGCCTTGGGTGGCAACAAAGTCAGCCATTTCGTCAGGCTTGGTCAGGCGCTTGCCTTCTTTTTGAATCGCATTAAATACAGCGTTGTGAACCTTGTGCTCGACACCCATGGCTTCCAGGGTCAGGAACAGTTGGCCGTGGGCATCCCATGGGCCGCCGAACATGGCCGGGATGCGTCGGAAGTTAACGTCGGACGGAAGTTTTTCGGCCCAAGGATTGATAGTCGGCTCAAAGGCGTAGCAATGCGGGCAGCCATACCAGAACAGCTCCACCACTTCGATCTTGCCTGGCTCCGAGACCGGAACCGGGTTGGCCAATTCAACGTAGGTTTTACCGGCTTCAAGCGGCACGTCGGCAGCTTGCGCGGTCATGCCGAAAAGGCTGACAGTGACGAGAGCGGCGCTGAGGATCAGATTACGCATGCTTTACTCCTGGACAAATAAAGTCGCCTCACGCGACCTTTAGTTGTGACAGGTCTACGCGGGCATGAGTTCGTTAGTGTAACGGCACCGGCCACAAAAAAGGGCGGCCTAAGCCACCCTTTTTATGCTTGCATCGATGGATTAATCGAGCGTTAACGTCGCAGGTCCAATCAGTGCAGGCCCTGAATATAGCTGGACAGCGCTTCGATATCTTTATCCGAAAGTTTCGCCGCAATGTCAGTCATCATTTTGTTGCTGGCATCGCCATCGATGGAGCGAACCTTCTCGCGGAAGTCCTTCAACTGCTTGGCTGTGTATTGGGCGTGCTGACCACTCAGGTGGGGAAAACCCGCCTCGGCCAGCCCACTGCCACCTGCGATGTGACAAGCCTTACAGGCAGGCATGCCACCGATAGGTTGGTCTTCAGCGAGTTTGCCGCCTTGAAACAACGCCTGGCCTTTATCAACGAGCTTCGGATCAGCAGCTCCCACACTGCCTTTCTGGCTGGCAAAATACGCCGCGATGTCCGCCAGGTCCTGATCGCTGAGATTAGTCAGCAAGCCGGTCATTTCCAGCACCGTGCGCTTGCCGTCCTTGATGTCGTGCATCTGCTTGGTCAGGTAACGCTCACCCTGGCCTGCCAGTTTGGGGAAGTTCGGCGCCGGGCTGTTGCCATCCGGTCCATGGCAAGCACCACATACGGCGGCTTTCGCTTGACCGGCAGTGGCATCACCTTTAAGGGGGCCCTCTGCAGCGACGGCAGCGCCAGTGATGCCCAAGGTCAACAGCAGACTCACGATCAGTTTGTTCATCAGCTAATCCAACTACGGCTAAGGGTTTAAGAGTTATCTACCGGGTTTACTCACCATCAACGCGTTGATGGCCTGGTAATCCTCAGTACTGCAGTCCATGCACAAACCACGCGGCGGCATTGCCTTGAAACCCTGAGTCACGTGTTGCATCAGCGTAGCCATGCAAACTCGGTTGTACAGCGCCTCTGGATCCTGTGTAGCCTGAGCGCCTAAAAGCGCGATCAGGACACCAAAAGCGCATAACCATCGGGTCATACATCGACCTTTTCAGGGTTTGAGAGCGTTTTGCGTTCTAATGCGCAATGAAGGTCTTTCGCTCCCGTGAACTTCATCCTTCGCTGGGACAAAGCACACACAAAATCTGCGGCATTATATACTGGCGCTACTGAAACGGAAACGACACCGCTTGCCGCACCCTTTCTCGGCACCGCCCACATCGGAAATCTCATGCAACTCAAGAATCCCATCCTCGGCCTGTGCCAACAGTCCACGTTCATGCTCAGCGCCGCCAAAGTGGACCAATGCCCCGATGACGAGGGCTTTGAAGTCGCCTTTGCCGGCCGTTCCAACGCCGGTAAGTCCAGCGCGCTGAACACCCTGACCCACGCCAGCCTGGCGCGCACCTCGAAAACCCCGGGCCGCACGCAGCTGCTCAATTTCTTCAAGCTAGACGATGATCGGCGTCTGGTCGACCTGCCGGGCTACGGTTATGCAAAAGTACCCATCCCGTTGAAGCTGCACTGGCAGCGTCACCTTGAGGCTTACCTGGGTGGCCGCGAGAGTTTGAAGGGCTTGATTCTGATGATGGACATCCGTCATCCAATGACCGATTTCGACCTGCTGATGCTCGATTGGGCCGTCGCCAGCGGCATGCCGATGCATATCCTGCTGACCAAGGCCGACAAGCTGACCTACGGCGCAGCCAAGAACACCTTGCTCAAAGTGCAGTCCGAAATCCGTAAAGGTTGGGGCGACGCGATCAGCATCCAGTTGTTCTCGGCGCCCAAGCGCATGGGCCTGGAAGACGCTTACACCGTGCTGGCCGGCTGGATGGAATTAGCAGACAAGGGCGCGGAAATCGCCGAATAACTTTTGCGCAGGCAAAAAAAACCCCGGACTTCGTATGGGGAGGGGAAGTTCGGGGTCCAAGTTCCGGACCGCTAGGGCGGGGTCCAGATATCTGCCAACACTTAACACAACATAGGAGCATTGAAGGGCTTCACCACCCATTCAGTAACTCTGAGTAGCAGTTCACGGGTTAAGTTCCGGCAGGTCAAAAAAACTATTGGAAATAACCTGCGACGCCTTTTGATCTAAAGCGCTCTGCCATCACCCTCGGCAATGGCAGAGCCGCGCTGTCAGTGTGCTTCGTCCCAGTTATCGCCCACGCCCACGTCTACCACCAAAGGCACGTCAAGCTTGGCCGCCGCGCTCATATGCTCGCGGATCTTCTCGCTGACTTGCGCCACCAGATCCTCACGCACCTCAAGCACCAATTCATCGTGCACCTGCAGGATCACTTTGGCATCCAGGCCCGACTCGGTCAGCCAGTTGTCCACCAGCACCATGGCTTTCTTGATAATGTCCGCCGCCGTACCCTGCATCGGCGCGTTAATCGCTGTGCGTTCTGCGGCCGCGCGCTCCTGAGGCTTGTTGGAGTTGATGTCCGGCAGATACAGCCGACGCCCAAAGAAGGTTTCGACATAACCCTGGTCGGCCGCCTGGGCGCGGGTGCGCTCCATGTATTCACGCACGCCTGGGTAGCGCGCAAAGTACACATCAATGTAGGCCTTGGCGGTCTTGGTATCCACGCCAATGTCCTTGCCGAGCTTCTGCGCGCCCATGCCGTAGATCAGGCCAAAGTTGATCGCCTTGGCACTGCGGCGCTGGTTGGACGTGACCTCTGTCAGCTCAACCTTGAACACTTCGGCGGCGGTGGCGGTGTGCACGTCCAGGTCATTACGGAAGGCATTCATCAGCCCCTCGTCCTTGGACAAATGCGCCATGATCCGCAGTTCGATCTGCGAATAGTCCGCCGCCAGCAACTTGTAGCCTTTAGGCGCGACAAACGCCTGGCGAATGCGCCGCCCTTCGGCGGTGCGCACCGGGATGTTCTGCAGGTTCGGATCACTGGACGACAAACGCCCGGTCGCCGCCACCGCCTGATGATAAGACGTGTGAATACGCCCGGTACGCGGGTTGATCTGCTCCGGCAGGCGGTCGGTGTAGGTGCTTTTGAGCTTGCTCATGCTGCGGTACTGCATCAGTACCTTGGGCAACAGGAAGTCATCTTCGGCCAGCTTGGCCAATACTTCTTCAGCCGTGGACGCCTGGCCTTTGCCGGTCTTTTTCAATACCGGCAAACCGAGCTTCTCGTAAAGAATCGCCCCGAGTTGCTTGGGCGAGCCCAGGTTGAACTCTTCACCGGCGATCTCAAACGCCTGGCGCTCCAGCTCAACCATCTTGTTGCCCAGCTCGATACTCTGGATGCCCAGCAGCGCCTTATCCACCAGTGCGCCTTGACGCTCGATACGCGCCAGCACCGGCACCAAGGGTATTTCAATGTCCGTCAGCACACTGGCAAGGCTTGGAATGGCTTCAAGCTGCGCATGCAAAGCCTGGTGCAGGCGCAGCGTCACGTCGGCATCTTCGGCCGCATAAGGGCCGGCTTGCTCAAGCGGGATCTGGTCGAACGTCAGCTGCTTGGCGCCCTTGCCGGCGATGTCCTGGAAGCTGACAGTGTCGTAGTCCAGGTACTTCTTGGCCAGGCTGTCCATGTCGTGCCGGGTCGCGGTGGAGTTCAGCACATAGGATTCGAGCATGGTGTCGAAAGCGATGCCGCGCACGGTAATACCGTTGGCCTGGTCGCCGCCGATGGCACAGTTGGCCAGGATGTTCATATCAAACTTGGCGTGCTGGCCGACCTTGAGCTTGGTCGCGTCCTCCAGCAATGGCTTCAAGGCCAGCAGTACCGTGTCACGGTCCAGTTGCTGCGGCGCGCCGATGTAGGAATGGGTCAGCGGGATGTAAGCTGCTTCATGGGGCTGCACGGCAAAGGAAACCCCGACCAATTGCGCCTGTTGCGCATCGATCCCGGTGGTTTCGGTGTCGAACGCGAACAATTTTGCCGCGTTGAGTTTTTTCAGCCAGGCGTCGAATGTCGCCTGGTCGAGGATGGTGGTGTAAGACGCTTCTGCGGGTGCCACCCCTTCGACGGCCTCCTCAACAACAGGGGCAGCCTTGAGCTCAACGCGCTTGGCATCACGCTGGATTTCATCAAACCAGCTCTTGAACTCCAGCAGCGTGTACAGCTCCAGCAGCTTTTCGCGGTCCGGCTCGATCAGGTGCAAATCATCCAGGCCCACATCCAGCGGCACGTCGACCTTGATCGTCGCCAGTTGATAGGACAGGAATGCCATCTCCTTATGCTCTTCCAACTTGGCCGGCAGGGTCTTGGCCCCGCGGATCGGCAAGGTCGGCACGATATCCAACTGCTCATACAGCTCTTTGATGCCGCCATTCACGCCCACCAGCAAGCCGGAAGCCGTCTTCGGACCAATCCCCGGCACGCCTGGGATGTTGTCGGACGAATCGCCCATCAGCGCCAGATAATCGATGATCTGCTCCGGAGCGACACCGAATTTCTCCTTCACGCCCTCGATGTCCATCGAGCTACCGGTCATGGTGTTGACCAAGGTAATGTGCCCGTCCACCAGCTGCGCCATGTCCTTGTCGCCGGTAGAAATCACTACCGGACGGTCAGCCGCCGCGCTGCTGCGGGCCAGCGTTCCGATCACATCATCGGCCTCGACGCCTTCAACGCACAGCAAAGGGAAGCCCAGGGCGATCACGCTCTGGTGCAAAGGCTCGATTTGCAGGCGCATGTCATCGGGCATGCTGGGGCGGTTAGCCTTGTATTCGGCGTACATCTCATCGCGAAAGGTCCCACCCTTGGCGTCGAACACCACCGCGAACGGGCTGTTTGGGTACTGCTTGCGCAGGCTTTTGAGCATGTTCAACACGCCCTTGACCGCCCCGGTCGGCAGGCCTTTGGAGGTGGTCAGCGGTGGCAGCGCGTGGAAGGCGCGGTACAGATAAGAAGAACCGTCCACCAGGACGAGGGGGGCTTGGCTCATGAGCAGGATCAACCTTTTCGGCGGGTCAGGCGCTAGAATAGCCGGACCAATGACGACAAAGGGACAAGGTTATCATGCGTACAGTAAATCGCCTGTTGTTGACCGGCTTGATTGCACTCACCCCGATAGTGGCCATGGCGGCGGATACTGCGCCGTCGGGCGACCCGGAAGTTACCATTCGCACGGAAGGCGACAAGACCATTCAGGAATACCGCCAGAATGGCTTCCTGTACGCAATTAAGGTGACGCAAAAAGGCTTTCCACCGTATTTCCTGGTGCGCGCGGACGGAACCGATGCGAACTTCATCCGCTCTGACCAGCCGGATATGCTGATCCCGTCATGGAAGATCTTCGAATGGAAATGATTTCTTAACTTAAATTGGCGCCGCGCACTGCGGCGCCCGTACTGGCAGCTTAAACATGTCTGTGTTCACCCCCCTGGCTCGGCCCGAGCTGGAAACCTTTCTCGCCCCTTACGGGCTCGGCCGCCTGCTTGATTTCCAGGGGATTGCCGCCGGTAGCGAAAACACCAACTTTTTCATCAGCCTGGAACAGGGCGAATTCGTCCTGACTCTGGTTGAGCGCGGCCCAGTGGCGGAAATGCCGTTCTTCATCGAACTGCTAGACGTGCTCCACGACGCCGACCTGCCGGTGCCTTACGCGCTGCGTACCACCGATGGCATGGCGCTTCGCGAACTCAAAGGCAAACCGGCGCTGTTGCAGCCGCGCCTGGCCGGCAAGCACATAAAGGACGCCAACGCGCAGCATTGCGCCCAGGTCGGCGACCTGCTCGGCCACCTGCACCTGGCGACGCAAGGCGACAAAGTGCTGGAGCGCAAGACCGATCGCGGCCTGGAGTGGATGCTCACTGAAGGCGCGCAGCTTATTTCACACCTGAACGAAGCCCAGCAGCGTCTGCTGCAAGCGTCCTTGAGCGAAATCGAAGCCCACAAGGCCGACATCCTCGCCCTGCCGCGCGCCAACGTACACGCCGACCTGTTCCGCGACAACGCGATGTTCGAAGGCACCCACCTCACCGGTTTGATCGACTTCTACAACGCCTGCTCAGGCCCGATGCTCTACGACGTGGCAATCGCCTTGAATGACTGGTGCTCCGACGCCGATGGCGTGATTGATGGGCAACGCGCCCGCGCGTTGCTGGGCGCCTACGCGGGGCTGCGGCCGTTTACCGCCAAGGAGGCCGAGCTGTGGCCGACCCTGCTGCGCGTTGCGTGCGTGCGTTTCTGGCTGTCACGCCTGATCGCTGCAGAATCGTTTGCCGGGCAGGATGTGTTGATCCATGACCCGGCGGAGTTCGAGCATCGGCTGGCGCAGCGCCAGCAGGTCACAGTCCACCTGCCGTTCGCACTTTAAAATGTGGGAGCGGGCTTGCTCGCGAATGCGCAGTGTCAGTAAATACATCTATTACTGATCCACCGCATTCGCGAGCAAGCCCGCTCCCACATGGGTTATGTATTTGCAGTTAGAGTGACTCCAGGCACCCGGCCAAGTCATTCCCCAGCTTCTCCAGCACCTGCTCGTAACCCTGCGCCGACGCCGGGATATAACCGCCCAACGCATCCAGCTCCGCCAGTTTCACCGGTAGGCCGGCAACCAGGGTTTCAGCCAAACGCGGACGCAACGGCGGCTCGCTGAACACGCACGTCTTACCCACTTCCTGCAAACGCGTACGCATCGCCGCCACATGCTGGGCGCCCGGCTGCACTTCGGCGGCCACGCTGAACACGCCGGTGTGCTTGAGCCCGTAAGCGTCTTCGAAGTAGTCAAATGCCTCGTGGAATACGAAGTACGGCTTGTCGCCAACGCTGGACAGGCGAGCCTTCAATCGCGCATCCAACGCATCCAGGCGCTCATCGAATGCCTTCACGTTACTTTGATAACGCGCGGCGTTGGCCGGGTCGGCAGTACTCAGGTCAGACGCCATACGCGCTGCAATGACCCGAGCATTGACCGTCGACAACCACAAATGCGCATCCAGGCTGCCAGGGCGGTGATCGTGGTCATGTTCGTCGGCATCATCGGCATGCGAGTGGCTATCTTCGGCGAACCGACGCAACTTCATCCCAGGCAAGTCCTGAACTGCCACGGTCGGCAGGCTACGCCCCTTGAGCACGCGTGGCAGGAAGCTCTCCATGTCCGGGCCGATCCAATACAGCAGGTCTACCGACTGCACGCGCCGTACGTCGGATGGGCGCAAGGCATAGTTATGCGGCGATGCGCCAGGCGGCAACAGCACCTCTGGAATCGCCACGCCGTCCTGCACAGCGGCGGCGATCAACTGCAACGGTTTGATGCTGGTCAGCACCTTGACCTCAGCCTGAGCGGCCCCGGCGATGAACAAACTGGTGAAAAATACGACAAAAACGGGAAAAAGTCGGGACACGATGACCACTCAATGGCGTAGGAACAGGTAACATAATAACGTCTCTATCAAATGTCTGTCGCCGCTCATGCCTAAAACACCGCTTGCCAGCCGTCCCCACGACCACTCTCACTGCGTACACACCGCGCTGTCGGAGGCCGATACCCTGTGCGCGCAGAAAGGCTTGCGCCTGACCGCCCTGCGTCGTCGGGTGCTGGAGCTGGTGTGGCAAAGTCACAAACCGCTGGGCGCCTACGACATTCTTGGCGTGCTCAGCGAGCAGGACGGCCGCCGCGCGGCGCCGCCGACGGTGTACCGCGCGCTGGACTTCCTGCTGGAAAACGGCCTGGTGCATCGCATCGCATCGCTCAACGCCTTTGTCGGCTGCAGCCACCCGGAACACGCGCACCAGGGCCAATTCCTGATCTGCCGCGAATGCCACGCCGCCATCGAGCTTGAACAAAAAAGCATCAGCGACGCCATCATCAAAAGCTCCGCCGACGTGGGCTTCAAGGTCGAAGGGCAAACGGTCGAAGTGGTCGGGCTCTGCTCCGGTTGCCAGGGGGCTTGATGAGCAACGCGTTAATCCGCCTGGAGCAGGTTGGGGTCACGTTCGCCGGGCAAAACGTACTGGATAACATCGCGTTGAGCGTGGAGCCGGGGCAGATCGTGACGCTGATCGGCCCCAATGGCGCCGGCAAGACCACGCTGGTGCGCGCCGTGCTTGGCCTGCTCAAGCCCGACAGCGGCAGCGTGTGGCGCAAGCCCAAGCTGCGCGTCGGTTACATGCCGCAAAAATTACACGTCGATCCAACGCTGCCGCTGTCGGTACTGCGCTTCCTGCGCCTGGTGCCTGGCGTCGACCGCGCACGCGCACAAGCGGCGCTTAAGGAAGTCGGTGCCGAACAGGTTATCGACAGCCCGGTGCAGAGCATCTCCGGCGGCGAGATGCAGCGCGTACTGCTGGCGCGCGCCTTGTTGCGCGAACCCGAGCTGCTGGTACTTGATGAACCCGTGCAAGGCGTGGATGTTGCCGGCCAGGCCGAGCTGTACAGCCTGATCACCCGCCTGCGTGACCGCCATGGCTGCGGCGTGCTGATGGTCTCCCACGACTTGCACCTGGTGATGAGCACCACGGATCAAGTGGTGTGCCTCAACCGCCACGTATGCTGCTCCGGCCACCCGGAACAGGTGAGCGGCGACCCGGCATTCGTCGAGCTGTTCGGCAAAAACGCGCAGAGCCTGGCGATCTATCACCACCATCACGATCACGCCCATGATTTGCATGGCGCTGTGGTCGACGATCCCGCTACGCCTCAACCCCACGTTCATGGAGATAGCTGCAAGCATGGCTGATTTTCTGCTCTACGCCCTGCTGGCAGGCTTGGCTTTGGCACTGGTGGCGGGCCCATTGGGCTCGTTCGTGGTCTGGCGGCGCATGGCCTACTTTGGCGACACGTTGTCGCATGCCGCGCTGCTGGGCGTGGCCATGGGCTTTCTGCTGGATGTGAGCCCGACCATCGCCGTCACTGCGGGCTGCCTATTACTGGCAGTGCTGCTGGTAACCCTGCAACAGCGCCAGCCGCTGGCCTCGGACACGCTGCTGGGCATTCTGGCGCCAAGCACGCTGTCGCTGGGCCTGGTGGTGCTGAGCTTCATGCATGAAGTACGCATCGACCTGATGGCCTACCTGTTCGGCGATTTGCTGGCGATCAGCCCCACTGACCTTGCCTGGATCCTCGGCGGCAGCGCCGCTGTGCTGGTGCTGCTGGTGGCCTTGTGGCGCCCGTTGCTGGCAATTACCGTGCACGAAGAGCTGGCCACCGTCGAAGGTTTGCCCGTACCGGCGCTGCGCATGACCCTGATGCTGTTGATCGCCGTGGTGATTGCTGTCGCAATGAAGATTGTCGGCGTATTGTTGATCACGTCGCTGCTGATCATTCCCGCAGCCGCCGCCCAGCGCCATGCCCGCTCACCGGAGCAGATGGCGATCGGCGCCAGCCTGCTGGGCATGCTCGCCGTGTGCGGGGGCCTGGCGCTGTCCTGGTTCAAGGACACGCCGGCCGGGCCGTCGATTGTGGTCACGGCCGCCGCCCTGTTTCTGCTGAGTTTTGTCCTGCCCCGTCGAGGGGTGTAGACTTGCTCGCTTTTTGCGCAAATAGAGAGTCGCAGGAATGAAGCCGTTCAACTCCCGTTATCTGCTCCTTGCCGCATTTTCCCTGCTGCTGGGCGCCTGCCAAAGCACACCGCCTGCCGCCCCTGAGGCGCAGGACCCGCGTGCTGCGGCCATCGCGCAGCTGGAGCAAAACCTGGCCAGCAGTGAACTGGCCACCGCCGAAGACGAGCTGGCCGCATTGCAGGCCCAATCGCCCAACGACCCGGCGCTGGAAACCTACCAGCGCCAATTGGCCGAAGCCTACTTGCAACGCAGCCAGATCGTGTTGCAAAAAGGTGATGTGAATGCCGCCGCTACCGCACTGAGCCGCGCACGCGCCTTGATGCCCAAAGCTCCGGCGCTCACGGGCGGCGTCAACAGCGCCATCAGCCACGCCCGCAAAGCCGAGCTGGATAAAGCCGAAGCCGCCTTGAAAGCTGCCGAGGCCAAGCCACCCGCCAAGGTCATCGACCCGGCGGCTCAAAGCACCACGGTTGCGTTGAACCTCACCGATATTGAAGAACTTCGCCATCAGTTGGATGCGATCGCCACCGATGTGGTGAATTACCAGTGCGATGTGACCATTCAGGCGCCGCGCACCCAGGATTACCCATGGCTGGCCACACTGCTGACCAAACGGGTGAAGCGCATTGATTCGGCGTATGACCTGAAGATTCACCGGCAGATTGTGAAACACATCCCGGCGCAGGTTGTGTTGATTCCGCGCAAAACCGAGTAAAGCCATCGCAGGCAAGCCAGCTCCCACCTTTTGAACTGTGAATACAGTCAAATGTGGGAGCTGGCTTGCCTGCGATAGCGGTCTAACAAACACCCAAAAGCTTAAGCCGGAATCGCCTTGGCCTTAGGCTCCCGCGCCCACACCCGATGCTGCGCAATCGCCGCAAAGAATGCCTTGAACGCCTTGGCATCCGCTCCCACGATCAATCCAGCATCCGCCTCCAGCTTAAGCTGCTCCAGCAACGGCTTGGCATCACTGGTAAGCGCAATCGCCTTCAGATGCTTGTACGCCTCCAACAGGAAGTGCAGCGCCACGCCATCGCCGCTCAAGGCCTTGATCGACTCTTTACCGCCCGGTACGAACACCGCATCAAACGCAACTGACGGCATGCCTTCCATCGACGCATCCACCGGCAGGCTCTTGCCATCCGCAGTCTTCACCGGTGCCGACGTCGGCCCCAGCACCTTGGCATGCGCACCTTCGGCGGCCAGCGCTTTCTTCAGCGCCGCAATCGCTGCGCCATCCACACCGTTAGCCGCAAGAATTGCGACTTTGCGTGTTTTGATATCGCCCGACAGCAGGTTCACCTGGCTCAACGCCGGCGACTCTTTCAGCGACGTCTTGCGCGGCGGTACCGTGCCTTTGGTCGGCGCCGGCAGGCCGAGGTTCTGCGCAACGCGCTTGGCCAACTCCAGGTCGATATTGGCCAGAATCTCGTTGACCTGACGCGCGCGGATAAACTCACGCTCCACCTTGCCCAACTCGAAGCTGTAGGCCGCGATGATGTGCTCTTTCTCGTGGTGGCTCATGCTGTGGAAAAACAGCGTGGCTTGCGAGAAGTGGTCACCAAACGACTCACTGCGCTCACGTACCTTGTTGGCGTCAACGCGCCCGTAATACGTTTCGAACCCGCCATCCTGAGCCGCCGGTGGCGTTTCTTTGGGCCAACCGCCATCAATCGAGTTCGGCTCGTAGGACGCACGACCCTTATCGATCACAGTGCGATGCTGGGCATCGCGTTGGCCGTTATGGAAAGGTGAGACCGGCCGGTTAATCGGCAGCTCATGAAAATTCGGGCCACCGAGTCGGCTGATCTGTGTATCGGTGTAGGAAAACAGACGGCCTTGCAGCAGCGGGTCGTTGGTGAAGTCGATACCCGGCACGATATGGCCTGGGCAAAAGGCAACCTGTTCGACCTCGGCAAAGAAGTTGTCCGGGTTGCGGTTAAGCACCATCTTGCCTAGCGGGGTTATCGGCACCAGCTCTTCGGGGATGATCTTGGTCGGGTCAAGCAGGTCGAAGTCGAACTTGTGTTCGTCCTCTTCGGCAACGATTTGCACGCCCAACTCCCACTCAGGGTAGTCGCCGCCCTCGATCGCTTCCCACATGTCGCGACGGTGGTGGTCGGTGTCTTTACCGGCAAGCTTTTGCGCTTCGTCCCACACCAGCGAGCAGGTGCCGACTTTCGGGTGCCAATGGAATTTCACAAAGCTGGACTTGCCTTCGGTATTGATCAACCGGAAGGTGTGAATACCAAAACCCTGCATGGAACGCAGGCTTTTTGGAATGGCACGGTCAGACATGGCCCACAGCACCATATGCGCCGATTCCGGCTGCAGCGAGACGAAATCCCAGAACGTATCGTGGGCCGAGCCACCGGTAGGAATCTCGTTATGTGGCTCAGGTTTTACCGCATGCACAAAGTCCGGAAACTTGATCGCATCCTGGATGAAGAAGATCGGCATGTTGTTGCCCACCAGGTCGAAGTTGCCTTCGTCGGTGAAGAACTTCACGGCAAAGCCGCGTACGTCACGCACGGTATCGCCCGAACCACGCGGGCCTTGCACGGTGGAGAAGCGCACGAACACCGGGGTTTTATGCTCCGGGTTACGCAGGAACCCGGCCTTGCTCAGCGCAGAATGGTTCTTATAGGTCTGGAAATAACCATGGGCGCCAGTGCCACGGGCATGCACGATGCGCTCCGGGATACGCTCATGGTCAAAGTGCGTGATTTTTTCACGCATGATGAAGTCTTCCAGCAGCGAGGGGCCACGGGCGCCGACTTTGAGGGTGTTCTGGTTATCGGAAATCTTTACGCCTTGGTTGGTGCGCAGCGCCTGGCCGGTCGCATCGGAGCGAAATTCTTCCAGGGCCTGCAGCTTGGCGTTGGTGTTGCCACGGTCCAGGGTATCGGTGCCCGCAAGCTCACTCTTAGGCGGGGTGGCTGGCTTCTTGGTACTCATCAGTCAAAACTCCTTATTCAAAGTGGCCAGAGCGGTCCCCGGCTCGTTTGAGCAAACACCCAGGCACGGCACCTGGGAAATTGAGTTGCTTAAGTAGTGACTGATGGGGTTTTGGGCCGTTCCTTTTTTATGACCTTTGATCGCGTTATTGCCAAATCGCTGGTTGAATGCGAAATAAATGCTAAGAAACGCTATACGGACAGGCTAAAATGCGCGCCCGGCTAACCGCTGATCCCTTTTCAATGCGCCCCACAAGGTTCGCTACGTGATCGAGTTTCATAACGTCCATAAAACCTACCGCGTCGCCGGTAAGGAAATCCCCGCCCTGCACCCCACCAGCCTGCGCGTCGAAAACGGCCAGGTGTTCGGCCTGATTGGCCACTCCGGTGCGGGCAAAAGTACCCTGCTGCGCCTGATCAATCGCCTGGAACAACCCAGCGGCGGTCAGATCAACGTCGACGGTGAGGAAGTCACCGCCCTGGACGCCAACGGCCTGCGCCGTTTTCGCCAGCAAGTGGGGATGATCTTCCAGCACTTCAACCTGCTGGCGTCCAAGACCGTTGCCGACAACGTGGCATTGCCGCTGACCCTGGCCGGCGAATTGTCGCGTAAAGACATCGACCTGCGCGTGGCTGAACTGCTCGCCCGCGTGGGCCTGTCGGACCATGCCAAGAAGTACCCGGCGCAGTTGTCCGGCGGCCAGAAGCAGCGCGTCGGCATCGCCCGCGCCCTGGCGACCAAGCCAAAAATTCTGCTGTGCGACGAAGCCACCAGCGCCCTCGACCCGCAGACCACCGCCTCGGTGCTCAAATTGTTGGCCGAGATCAACCGCGAGTTGAAGCTGACCATCGTGCTGATCACCCATGAAATGGACGTGATCCGCCGCGTGTGCGACCAGGTCGCCGTGATGGACGCCGGCGTGATCGTCGAGCAAGGCTCGGTGGCCGAGGTGTTCCTGCACCCCAAGCACCCGACCACCAAGCGCTTTGTGCAAGAAGCCGAGCAAGTCGATGAAGGCGAGCAGCGTGATGTGTTTGCCCATGTACCGGGCCGCATCGTGCGCCTGACGTTCCAGGGCGAAGCGACCTACGCGCCATTGCTGGGGACCGTCGCCCGCGAAACGGGAGTGGACTACAGCATCCTTGCCGGTCGCATCGACCACATCAAAGATACCCCCTACGGGCAACTGACCCTGGCCATCACCGGCGGTGACATGGAAGCGGCCTTCGCCCGCTTTACCGCAGCCGATGTGCATATGGAGGTCCTGCGTTAATGGACGTGTTACTGCATTACTTCGACAAAGTTGACTGGGCCGACATCTGGGTTGCCACCGGCGACACCATGCTGATGCTCAGCACCTCGCTGGTGTTCACCGTACTGGTTGGCTTGCCGCTGGGCGTTCTGCTGTTTCTGTTCAGCCCACGTCAGTTGCTCGAGCAGAAAGCCACCTATGGCGTGCTGGCATTTATCGTCAACGCCATACGCTCTCTGCCATTTATCATTCTGCTGATTGTGATGATCCCTACGACGATCTTTATCACCGGCACTTCGCTCGGTGTGGCCGGCGCGATTCCACCTTTGGTGGTGGGCGCTTCGACGTTCTTCGCGCGCCTGGTGGAAACCGCATTGCGCGAGGTGGATCGCGGCATCATCGAGGCGACTCAAGCCATGGGCGCCACCACTCGGCAGATCATCACCAAGGCACTGCTGCCAGAGGCTAAACCCGGCATCATTGCGGCCATCACCGTCACCGCTATTGCTCTGGTGGGTTACACCGCCATGGCAGGCGTCGTGGGTGCTGGCGGGCTGGGCGACCTGGCGATCCGCTATGGTTACCAACGTTTCCAGGACGACGTGATGGTCGTCACCGTGGTGATGTTGATTGTGCTGGTACAGATTCTGCAAACCATCGGCGATAAGCTGGTGACACACTACTCTCGAAAATAACGGCCATTGCCGGCCCCCGCCGGCACATGCCCGAACAAGGAGCTTGTTGGATGAAAAAACTACTGGTTGCTTTCGCCGCCGTTGCCGCGTTTTCTGCCCACGCTGCCGAGACTATTACAGTCGCTGCATCGCCGGTACCCCACGCGGAAATCCTCGAATTCGTGAAGCCTGCACTCGCCAAAGAAGGCGTTAATTTGCAGGTCAAAGTCTTCACCGACTACGTGCAGCCGAACGTACAGGTGGCTGAAAAACGCCTGGACGCCAACTTCTTCCAGCACCAGCCGTACCTGGATGAGTTCAACAAAACCAAGGGCACTCACCTGGTAAGCGTTGCCGCGGTACACCTGGAGCCACTGGGCGCCTACTCCAGCAAGTACAAAAAGCTGGAAGACCTGCCAAGCGGCGCCAACGTCGTGATCCCGAACGACGCCACCAACGGCGGTCGCGCCCTGCTGCTGCTGGCCAAGCACAACCTGATCACCCTGAAGGACCCGACCAACATCCTGTCGACCATCAAGGACATCAGCGGCAACCCAAAAAACCTGAAATTCCGCGAACTGGAAGCCGCCACCCTACCGCGCGTGCTGACCCAGGTCGACCTGGCGCTGATCAACACCAACTACGCCCTGGAAGCCAAGCTGGACCCATCCAAGGATGCGCTGGTGATCGAAGGCAACGACTCGCCTTACGTGAACATCCTGGTGACCCGCGAAGACAACAAGGACTCCGATGCCGTGAAGAAGCTGGTTGCAGCCCTGCACACGCCGGAAGTGAAAGCGTTCATTCTTGAGAAGTACAAAGGCGCGATTCTGCCGGCGTTCTGATCCAGAGCTACACCGTAAACCTAATGTGGGAGCGGGCTTGCCCGCGATAGCAGAGTGTCAGTCACTGAAGATGTTGACTGGCCTGCCGCTATCGCAGGCAAGCCAGCTCCCACATTTGTTTTGTGTTGTGATCGTTCCCACGCTCCGCGTGGGAATGCAGCCCGGGACGCTCTGCGTCCCGCTTCTGAGGCCGCGACGCAGAGCGTCACAGGAGGCATTCCCACGCAGAGCGTGGGAACGATCATTTGCGCTGGAGTAAAACCGGCAACTCTGCCACCAGCTTTGTGTGGCTTTTGCTGTCAGCGCAGGGCTGGCACCACCTCATGGGTCAACCATTGGCGCAGGCACCGATTCTCCGGGTAGTAGTGGTAGATAAGCAGCGCATAAACGCCAGACTCACTGACCATCAACGTCGGCGCACAGTGGCCATGAGTGATCAGCGGCAGGGTGTGTTGCTGGTCGGGATCGAGCTTGCGCAGTAACGCAGGGTTCAGGTGCAGGCCCATCAGATGGCCGATGTCGGAGGCGCTGAACCAGGGTTGGCTTTCGACCAGCACGGCGTGCAGCTGGTGATGGTGGCGGGTGAAGACTTTGGGTGTGATCGGTGGATCAGGGGTAAGTGTTTGCACGGTCTAGCTCCTAACGTATCAAGGGACCGCCAAGCACTACTTCCACGTAATGGGTGGCGGCTGTACGCAGGTGTGGAAGACCGGGACGTTAGGCACCCGGCGCACTCGAAAGCGCCCCGCGCACAGCCACCATAAAACACAGACAAGAAAAAGCGCCTGACACTTGGTGGCGCTTTGTGCGCCTAACGATATAAGGGCTTCCACACCCTGTCACTGAATTTGCAGCGACAGGCCAAAGACTAGCCACCCCAAGACCGTCCAACAAGTTCACGCACAGCGCGACAACACGTGGGAAATCTCCGACGACACCCTGTTCAAACCTTGCACAAAACCACTGTGGGAGCTGGCTTGCCTGCGATGGCGGTGGGTCAGCAACTGAGATGCAAGCAGGCCCACCGCTATCGCAGGCAAGCCAGCTCCCACAGGTTATTTGTGTTGTTGGTTAGCTTGGTGATTGGCCTACTTGCGCTGTAGCAAACCCGGCAACTGCGCCACCAGCTTTTGATTATTCAACGGCGCACGAATAAACCCACGCTGCGTGCCGTCCGGGCCGATCAGCGCCAGGTTGCCGCTGTGGTCCACGGTGTAGTTGGGCTTGCTGGTATCGGCCGGAATAAACGGAATGCTCACCGCATTCGAGACCTTCTGCACATCCGCTACATTCGCGCCGGTCAGGCCTTCGAATTGCGAGTCGAAGTAGCCCAGGTACTGCTTGAGCTGGGTCGGCGTGTCGCGGTTCGGGTCAACGCTGACCAGGATCACCTGCAACTTATCCACCGCCTCTTTAGGCAATTCGCTCTTGATCTGGCGCAGTTGCGCGAGGGTGGTCGGGCAGATGTCGGGGCAGAAGGTGTAACCGAAGAACAGCAGGCTCCATTTGCCTTTCAGCTCGTTGACCACCACCGGCTGGCCGTCCTGATTGGTCATGGTCACCGGCGGCAGCTGGCGGCTTTGCGGCAGCAGGATAATGCCAGCGTCGATCAGTGCGGTAGGGTCGCCCTGACCTTTGCCGCTGAGCACTTTGTTAACGGTCAGGCCCATGATCAACGCGACGATGGCCACCAGGATAAAGACGGTTTTTTGAGTTCGAGTCATAGGTTCAACAATAGGTAGTGGTCGACGAGCAGCGCGATAAACAGCAGCAGCAAGTACCAGATAGAGTACTTGAAGGTGTTGATCGCCGCGTGCGGCTTGCTGCCACGGTACAGCACCCAGGCCCATTGCAGAAAGCGCCCGCCCAATACCAGCGCACACGCCAGGTACAGCAGGCCGCTCATGTGGATCACATAGGGCATGAAGCTCACCGCCAGCAGGGCGAAGGTGTAGAGCAGGATATGCACCTTGGTGTAGTGCTCGCCGTGGGTGACCGGCAGCATCGGGATATCGGCCTTGGCGTATTCCTCTTTGCGGTGAATGGCCAGGGCCCAGAAGTGCGGCGGGGTCCAGGCGAAGATGATCAGCACCAGCAGCAGCGGCTCGGCGCTGACATGCCCGGTAACCGCGACCCAGCCGAGCAGCGGCGGCGCCGCACCGGCCAGGCCGCCGATCACGATATTTTGTGGCGTGGCACGCTTGAGAAAACCGGTGTAGATCACCGCGTAACCCAGCAATGAGGCCAACGTGAGCCAAGCCGCCAGCGGGTTGGTGAACGCCAGCAACAAGGCCAAACCTGCAATAGCCAGAAACAATGCAAACGCCAATGCCGCCACGGGTGACACGCGCCCTTCTGCCAAGGGCCGTTTATGGGTGCGCGCCATCACCGCATCAATGCGCCGATCCACCACATGGTTGACCGCCGCCGCACCTCCGGCGCACAGGGCAATGCCCAAATTGCCGAACACCAGCACCGTCCACGGCACCCCGGCGCGGGTCGCGAGGAACATGCCCACCAAGGAGGTGATGAGCATCAGCACCACCACTTTCGGCTTGGTCAGCTCCAAATAGTCCCGCCAGATCGCCTGATCGTGACGCGCGCCGATCAAGGTCGCCATGGCATTTCTCCTTTAAGGGTGATGAGGCCCGATACGTGTTTGCGCGGGATAAAACGCCAGCCAAACGGCAACTGATTGCGCACCCGGACCAGGCTGGTACGGGCGTGGTAGTTGACCAGCACCAGCGTCAGCAATAACCCCGCCCCACCGGCGTTGTGCCCGACCGCCACCGGCAGCGGCAAGCCGAACGCCACATTGCTCACGCCCAGGCAGATTTGCGCCGCGAGGGCGATCAGCAGCAGGCCCGACAGCCGCGTCATGCCCACGGCGCGCAATTGCCAGGCCAGCCCCAGCAGCACCAGCGTCACCAGCACCGCGCCGATGCGATGGGTCAGGTGGATGGCCGTGCGCGCCTCACTGTCGAGCTGGCCGCCGAGGTAATTGGGGCCGATATGCTGGGTGAGGTGAAACCCGTTGGCAAAGTCCGCCGCCGGCCACCACTCGCCATGACACGTCGGCAGGTCGACACAGGCCACCGCCGCGTAGTTTGAACTGACCCAACCGCCCAGCGCGATCTGCCCGATCACCAGCACCAGGCCCGCCGTGGCCCAATATTGCAGGCGCTTGGGCACGATCAAAGCGGGCAACACGCCGGACAGTCGCAAGGTGAGCAGAAACAGCAGGCTCAAGGTTGCAAAGCCGCCAAGCAAATGCCCCGTGACCACTTGCGGCCACAACTTCAGCGTCACCGTCCACATACCGAACGCCGCCTGGGCAAACAACACCGCCAACACAAACAGCGGCAGTTTCACTGGCTGCCCCGGATCACGCCGATGGCTCCACGAGCGCGCCGCCAGCAGCACGATCAGCAAGCCCAAGGTGCCGGCGAAGTAGCGATGGGTCATCTCGGCCCAGCCCTTGTCGGCTTCTACCGGCGTATCGGGAAAATGCAGCTCGGCATGCGCCAGCTGGGCTTCGCTTTGCGGCACGCTGATAAACCCGTAGCAGCCGGGCCAGTCCGGGCAGCCGAGGCCAGCGTGGGTCAGGCGCGTGTAGGCGCCGAGCAGCACGACCAGCAGCGCCAGCAAGGTGGCAAACAACGCGAGGCGAAATCCAGGTTTGGCCATGACGATGCCCTTATCCGATGTTCGACAGTTTCAGCAGCAAGCGCAGGTCGTTGAGCAAGTCCTTGCCCTTGACCTTGGCGTCGTAGCGCAGCACCAGGTTGCCGTGCGGGTCGACGATCCACAGTTGCGCCTCACCCGGCGCAGCCGCGTTTTTACTGAAGGTGGTCAGGTCCAGCGGGTAGCGCTGCAGTTGTGGGTATTCGGCCTTGAGCTTGGCGTCGTAATCCGTGCTCACCGGCTGCGCGCTGGCCAGGGCATGGCTGGCGCGGGAGGCATCGCGGCCCAGGCTGATTTGCAGCTGGCGCGCCAGGTACACCAGTTGCTGGCACTCAGCGGCGCAGGCGGTGGGCGCGGTAACCAACAGTTGCCAGCGATCTTCATCGGCCTGCACGCCGATGTCGGCGCGGGTCTGGCCGTTGCCGATCATCTCGCCGTGGTAGCTGCGGCTGTCGGGCACCCAGAACTGCAACTTGTACATAAAGGTGGCCAGCGCCATCGGGCCGATCACCATCATCAGGATCAGAATCAGCTGCCAGCGGCCTTTGCGCCGATCGGGCGCCTCAGACGTGCTGGGTGGATTCATGGCCGCTCCCATGGGGTTTCTCCTTTTTGTTATGCCATCCGAGGTAGAGGTAAAGCGCCAGCAACGCCAGTGCCATGGCGAACCACTGCACGGCGTAGCCCAAGTGTTTTTCCGGGCCCATGGCGACCACCGGCCAGGTCGTGTCGTAGGTGCCGGGGCCAGGTTCGGCGCGCAACTCAAAGGCAAAACCGCTGCGTCCCAACTCCGCCCAAAGCGCGGCGGGATGCAGCGCGGTCAGCAAGCGCGGCCATTGCGTGGTGGCGGGGTCGGCATGCAGTTGGAAGGTTTCGCCGGGCGCGACGTACACCCAGGCGTCCAGATTCAACGGTTGTTCCGGCGTGGTGAACATCGGCGGCGTGCGCCGGTCCGGCCAGGGCAGCCAGCCGCGATTGAGCAACAGCCATTCGCCGCTGGCCTGGTCGTGAAAGGGCTGCAACAGTTCAACACCGGCCTTGCCGTCGCGCATGCGGTTGTCGAGCAGCACGCTGTGCTCAGCATCGAACTGGCCGCGCAGGCGCACCCGGCGAAAGGCCGGGTCAGCCATGCCCTCGAGCTGCACGCTGCTGACCGGCTCAGCCACACGCCGTTCGGCATAGCTGTCCACCAACAGCTGTTTTTCATGCCCGCGAGCCAGTTGCCAGAACCCCAGGCCCACCATCAGCGGCAGCAATACCAGCACCACCAGCGTGGGAGCGAGCCCTGGGCGAAAGTCTTTTATGGCGCTGGCTATACTTGTTTTCATTGCCCGCCTTTTCATTGCCCGCCCATCCGAATGGAACCTGACCATGCTCAAAGCAGCCATTGCCCTGATGCTGATCGCGACTGTCGTGAGCCTGTTCAGTGGCTTGTTCTTTCTGGTCAAGGACGAGGGCAACTCCAACCGCCTCGTCACTGCCTTGACCGTGCGTGTTGTACTGGCCGCGATTACCGTAGGCTTGATCGCCTGGGGCTTTTTCAGCGGCCAGTTGGTCTCTCATGCACCGTGGTAAAACGCCTCACAGCACATAAACGAAGAAAAACAGGCCGATCCACACCACATCCACAAAGTGCCAGTACCAACTGGCCGCCTCAAAACCGAACTGGTGCTCGGCGTTGAAGTGCCCCTTGAGGATGCGCATCAGCATCACGAACAGAATGATGGTGCCGATGGTCACGTGGGCGCCGTGAAAGCCGGTGAGCATGAAGAACGTCGCGCCGTACACGCCCGAGCCAAGGGTCAGGCCCAGCTCTTTGTAAGCGTGCATGTATTCCTCGGCCTGAAAGCCCAAAAAGGCCCAACCCAGCAGCACCGTCAGCGCCAGCCAGATTTTCAGCGCGCCGCGATGGCCCTTGCGCAACGCATGGTGGGCAATGGTGATGGTCACGCTGGAGCTGACCAGCAAGATCGTATTGACCAGCGGCAAGCCCCACGGGCTGATGGTGCCTTCGGGCGGCGGGTACATTTTCGGGTCAGGGTTGTTGAGCAACGGCCAGGCAAATTCGAAGTTCGGCCACAGCATGTGTGCGACGCCCTTGGAGCCTTCACCTGCCAGCCACGGCGCGGACATATGCCGCACATAAAACAGTGCGCCGAAGAACGCGATAAAGAACATCACCTCGGAAAAGATGAACCAGGTCATGCCCCAGCGGAACGAGCGGTCCATCTGCGGGCTGTACAAACCGGCGCGGCTTTCCTTGATCACCGCGCCGAACCAGCCGAACAGCATGTAGGCCAGCAACAGCCCGCCGACGAAAAAGATCCACGGGCCGTGGGATTCCGGGCGCGCCGCCTTGAGGTCGTTGAACCACACGGCCAGGCCGTACACCGTGATCAACATGCCAAACGTAGCAATTATTGGCCATTTGCTTTGCGCTGGTACGTAGTACGTATCATGAGACGACATGTATTCGCTCTCCTGATTGAGGGGGCAAACAGTAGCTAGCCGCCGGTATGGACGGCCACCGGCGGTTGACGCGCAGTGATGTCAAACAGCGTGTATGCCAGAGTCAAATGCTTCACATCCTTGGGCATGGCGCGATCGACGATAAAGCGCACGGGCATTTCTATGCGCTGACCTGGCTGCAGCACTTGCTGGGTGAAGCAAAAACACTCGGTCTTGTGGAAATACATCGCCGCTTCGGCCGGGGAAATACTCGGTACGGCCTGGGCGGTCATGGGTTTATCTGTGGGGTTGTAGGCCACGAACAGCATCTCGGTGACAGCGCCAGGGTTGACCACGACCTCATCGGCTTTGGAGTGGAATTCCCAGACCATGTCGATGGCATTGGTGGACATGAACTGCACGCGCACCTGGCGCGTAGGGTCCACCACCTGCTCGCCTTCGTACTGCCCGGCGGTCTTGCCGTTGATGCCGAACGCCTTGCACATCACGTCGTAGATCGGCACCAGGGCAAAGCCGAAGGCGAACATGGCCACGACCAGGATCAGCAGGCGGGTGACCAGGCGCTTGATGGGGACGGACTCAAGCATGGCGCTCACCCGCTTCTGGTTTTTCTGTGGGAGCTGGCTTGCCTGCGATGAGGCCCAGGCAGGCAATACATTCGGCTCCTGAAACACCGCTATCGCAGGCAAGCCAGCTCCCACAGGAGACCGAGTCGACCTGCATCAAGGCGTTCACTTGACCTCCGGCGGCGTCGTAAACGTGTGATACGGCGCAGGCGAGGGGATGCTCCATTCCAGGCCTTCGGCGCCATCCCACGGCTTGGCCGGCGCCGGCGGGCCGCCACGGATGCACTTGATCACGATAAACAGGAAGAAGATCTGCGTGGCGCCAAACATGAACGCGCCAATCGAGGAGACCATGTTGAAGTCGGCGAACTGCAGGTTGTAGTCCGGAACCCGGCGCGGCATACCAGCCAGGCCGACAAAGTGCATCGGGAAGAACGCCATGTTCATGCCCACAAAGGACAGCCAGAAGTGCAGCTTGCCCAGGGTTTCGTCGTACATGTGGCCGGTCCATTTCGGCAGCCAGTAGTAGGCCGAGGCGAAGATGCCGAAGATCGCCCCGGGCACCAATACGTAATGGAAGTGCGCCACCACAAAGTAGGTGTCGTGGTACTGGAAGTCCGCCGGGGCAATTGCCAGCATCAGCCCGGAGAAACCGCCAATAGTGAACAGAATCACAAAAGCCACGGCAAACAACATCGGCGCCTCGAAAGTCAGCGAGCCTTGCCACATGGTGCTCACCCAGTTGAACACCTTCACGCCCGTGGGCACCGCGATCAGCAGCGTGGCGTACATGAAGAACAGCTCGCCCACCAGCGGAATACCCACCACGAACATGTGGTGCGCCCACACGATAAACGACAGAAACGCGATGCTCGCCGTGGCGTAGACCATCGAGGTGTAGCCGAACAGCGGCTTGCGCGAGAAGGTCGGGATGATCGAGCTGACGGCGCCAAACGCCGGCAGGATCATGATGTACACCTCGGGGTGGCCGAAGAACCAGAACACATGCTGGAACAGCACCGGGTCACCGCCACCGGCCGCACTGAAAAAGCTGGTGCCGAAGTGGATGTCCATCAACATCATGGTCACGCAACCGGCCAGCACCGGCATCACCGCGATCAGCAGGAAGGCGGTAATCAGCCAGGTCCATACGAACAGCGGCATTTTCATCAAGGTCATGCCGGGCGCGCGCAGGTTGAGAATGGTGGCGACCACGTTGATCGCGCCCATGATCGAGCTGATGCCCATCAGGTGAATGGCAAAGATGAAGAACGTCACGCTTTCCGGCGCGTAGGTGGTGGAGAGTGGGGCGTAGAAGGTCCAGCCGAAATTCGGCCCGCCGCCCGGCGTGAACAGCGTCGAGACCAGCAGCAAGAACGCTGCCGGCAATAGCCAGAAACTGAAGTTGTTCATGCGCGGCAAGGCCATGTCCGGCGCGCCGATCATCAGCGGGATCATCCAGTTGGCCAGGCCGACAAACGCCGGCATTACCGCACCAAACACCATGATCAGGCCGTGCATGGTGGTCATCTGGTTGAAGAACGCCGGCTGCACGATTTGCAGGCCGGGCTGGAACAACTCGGCGCGGATCACCATGGCGAACGAGCCGCCGAGCAGAAACATGGTGAAGGCGAACCACAGGTACATGGTGCCGATGTCTTTGTGGTTGGTGGTCAGCACCCAGCGCATCAAGCCTTTGGCGGGGCCGTGGGCATGGTCGGCATGACCATGGTCGATCACAGTGCTCATGGCCGTTCTCCTGCAAAGGAATGGGCTGTGCGGTTCAGGGCATACGCAGTTGAGGCCGTCATTTGCTTTCCGCCTGTTTCAGAGCCAGCACGTCTTTGGGCGTGACCATGTCGCCTTTGTTGTTGCCCCAGGCGTTGCGCTCGTAGGTGACCACGGCGGCGATATCGACTTCCGACAGCTGTTTGCCGAACGCCGCCATGGCGGTGCCGGGTTTGCCGAAGTACACGCGGTGCAGGTGGTCTTCTTTGGCGCCGGTGGCAATTGGCGAGCCTTTGAGCGCCGGGAACATCGGCGGCAAGCCCTGGCCTTCGGCCTGGTGACAGGCCACGCAGGTGGTGTGGTAAACCTTGTCGCCACGGGCCACCAGCTCGTCCAGCGTCCACTCTTTGGACGTCAGCTCCTTGAGCTTGGCGGCCTCTGCCTTGCGCTCGCCCAGCCAGGTGTCGTAGTCGGCCTTGGATTTGACCTCGACCACAATCGGCATGAAGCCGTGATCCTTACCGCACAGCTCGGCGCACTGGCCACGGTAGATGCCGGGCTTCTCGACCCGGGTCCAGGCCTCGTTGACGAAGCCGGGGATCGCATCGCGCTTAACCGCAAAGGCCGGCACCCACCAGGAGTGGATCACGTCGGCGGCCGTCACCAAAAAGCGCACCTTGGCGCCCACCGGCAGCACCAGCGGCTGGTCGACTTCGAGCAAGTAGTGCTCGCCCTTGGTGGCCTGGTTATGGATCTGCTCGGCGGGCGTGGCCAGGTTGCTGAAGAACTCCACGTCCTGGCCCAGGTATTTGTAGTGCCACTTCCACTGATAGCCGGTGACCTGGATATCGATATCCGACTCACTGCTGTCGTAGATATTGATCAAGGTTTTGGTCGCCGGAATAGCCATGGCCACCAGGATCAGCAAGGGCACTACGGTCCAGAGAATTTCCACGGTGGTGCTCTCGTGGAACTTGGCCGCCACCTGGCCCGTAGACCGGCGGTGCAGGATCATCGACCAGAACATCGCGCCAAACACGACGATGCCGATCACCACACAGATCCAGAAAATGGTCATGTGCAGGTCAAACACGGCGTGACTGACTTCAGTAGCCCCTGGCGCCATATTCGTTGTCCAGGCGGCGTGCGCCTGGCCGAATACTGACCACAACAGTAGGCCCATCCAAACGTGTGGATGTCGCGTCATTGCGGGTTCCCCTTTATGTTTCTTGTTATCCCGCCGGTTTGCACCTGCGGCGAAGGGAGCGGCTTCCATACTGCTTACAACCGCCAAGCCTTGCCTGCGTCATGCAGTTGGGCGTCATCAGCTAATTGCGTACAAATCCGAGTATAGACAGCCGGGGCGACCCCGCAATGTGTAGGGGCAAATGAGCAAAAACAGACGGGCGGACCCAATAAAACCGGGCGCGCAAACGTTTATCCGACGAACGATGGCATTTCGATATAACGCACGCGCATAACCATGAAATAATTATGACAAATGCGTCTTAGGCGCTCGTATAAACGAGCTACCTTATCCTCTCCCTTTTCCTACGCCTGTTTCACTGGAGCCTTCATGAACACCGCCGCATTGCGCGAGCAGATTTTCCGTGCCCATCAACACGAAGCCACTACGGGCCAGCTTGCCCAGCAACTGGAAAAACAATTGCCGCACCTGCATTCGGCCATCTCCCTGGCTGACGGTGATCGCAACATTGTCATGACCCGCTTTGTCACCGCCTACATCGAACTGGTTCCGGACTTGCTCGAAGCCGCCAACGATGTGGCCCGCGAAGCCGGTATCGAAAGCCAGATCAAACCGGTGTTGAAAATCGCCGAGCATTTCTTCCTGCAGCCGCCTGCGATCCTGGCCGGCCATGAAGGCCTGGACGGCTTGCTGGATGAGGCCTACCTGGCTCACCGCTTGGTTGAAGAGGTCAACGACCTGTATATCAAGCATTTCGGCCAGCCATTGATTCCGGCGGATACCACTGTGGCTAACTTGATTGCCCATCAACTGATTGGTGAAACATTTGCCAATCAGTTGGATGAAGCCGTGCACTTGGCGGTAGATGAAATGCTCAACGAGGAGAGCTTTGCGCTGGAGTCGGTCGAGGCGTATCGCGAACAGCTGAAAAGCCCGCAAACGGAAGCGGCGTGGAAGCGCTGGCCGTGCCTGTCGCGGCAGCTGGGCGTTGAGTTATCGCTGGATCAGCCAGCCTGATTTTCCGAGTGAACATAGAACCACTGTGGGAGCCGGGCTTGCCCGCGATGGCGGTGGGTC
>NZ_WKDB01000038.1:0-60714 GCF_021606215.1 Pseudomonas sp. PA-5-4B
CAACCTGACCGACAAGCGCTACGCGCAGTGCAGTTTCTCCACCTGTCTCTACGGTGACGAGCGCACCCTGCTGACCTCGGTGAACTTCAACTGGTGATCTGCCGCTCCGCGCGCCGAGCAAGCACCTCGCTGCGGCGCGCGGCCTTACCTGCCTAATGGACAGAGGCTGCAGGCGAAACAAGGATCGACAGGCATCGCGGCGCCCCGATTCCCAGACTGAGAGCGGTGCTGGTTTCGAAGTTTGGAAAGCGATAAAAATGCGAAACCGCCAATCATCCCGACCATGTTATGGCTGGAGTGATTGGCGGTTAGCTTTTTTCAGGGCATCGAGCAGAAACACGGTTCTGCCGTATCGACAGGCTACAGACCTTGGCGAGCACGTATCGTCACGAGCCATGGTGATGCAGCAAAAAACGCAGCGACCAGTGCAATTTGAGATCCCTTAGCAAACACGGTCAGCTCTCGTGGCCTGGATACATCAGGCACAACTACTCAGCAAGGACTCCCTTTTTCCTAGTCGGCCACATACCTCAGACCATCTATCCACTCGTCAATACGCTCGTACTCGCTCATGCTCGGCAATCATCACTTGCCGTTGCTCAGTTAGCGCCTTCTCGGCGACGCCCTGGGCTAGATAGATCGACCTCTGCCACACAGCGACAAACGCATCCGCTACCTCGGTCGGCAGTGTCGGTAATCGGGTCGCACCGTTTAGCCTTTCAGCTAGGCGCGCCCACCTTTCTAAAAAACCGAGCACATATGCTCACTCTAATTAATCCTCCGTCCATAACACCCAGGGGCACGCTGCAGACGTTCATGGAGGAGTCGTGACGCAACTGGATGCGTACAACGAGATTCCGTTTTTTAAAAGAGTATTACGAGGAGGATCATCCCGTACTTGTGATTCTCAAATCTGAAAAAATCCACGACCTAACTCTCAATTCTGTTGCACTGTGTTCCTCGATTCAAATGACACGGTCTATCTAAGTCCCTGATATTGCAAGATGACATTCTCATTTTTGATGGTCGCCTAGGAGTAAGGGACCGGCAAACCCACCTTCCGACCCCGGCCAACCAATAAGGGCAATTGTGTCCGCGTAATTTTATGCGGACACAACTACCCTTAATGTCAGGATCGCCATGCGCCAACGTAATTCCTACACAAAATCCTTCAAGGCCCAAGTCGTCCAGGAATGCCTGCAACCTGGCGTTTCCGTGGCAGCCATCGCGATGAGTCATGGTATCAACGCTAATGTCGTGCGCCGTTGGCTACCGCTTTACCGCGATCAGCCGGTCGCCACCTTGCCAGCGTTCATTCCTTTGAAAGTCGAATCGAAACCAGTAGCTCAAGCGTCGGCGATCATTGAATTACCGATTGGCCAGCAAACGCTTACGGTGAAGTGGCCAATTTACGATCCCGAAGGATGCGCCCGACTCATTCGAGGGCTCACCCAATGATCCGCATCGATGCCATCTGGCTCTCCACCGAACCCATGGACATGCGTGCTGGCACCGACACGGCGTTGGCCAGGGTGATCGCGGTGTCGGTGCGGCGAAGCTGCACTGTGCTTATCTATTCGCCAACCGCCGCGCCACTCGCATGAAAGTCCTGGTGCATGATGGGTTTGGCATCTGGCTGGCTGCCCGCCGATTGAATCAAGGAAAGTTTCACTGGCCAGGAATTCGTCAAGGCTCTGAACTTGAGTTGGATACCGAGCAACTTCAGGCTTTAGTGCTGGGCTTGCCTTGGCAGCGCGCTGGGGCTGGCGGTGTGATCACACTGCTTTAACGGCGGCTATTAGCCTATCGGTGTATCGCTGCGAACGGCCTGCTCTGGCAAAATCCGCAGCATGACTTCTTCACCCAACCTCAACCAAATGTCCCCCGACCAACTGCGTGCCTTAGCTGCGCAGTTGCTCTTGCAAGTCGAAGCAATGGGTAAGACGGTCGAAACCATGGGCAAGAAGATCAACCGCGATCAGACGGTGATCGAGAAGCTGACCTTCGAGATCGCGCAGCTCAAACGCTTGAAATTTGCCAAGCGCAGCGAGCAGATGAACCCTGAGCAGGCCAGCTTGCTCGATGACCTGATCGATACCGATATCGCCGCAATTGAAGCCGAGCTTCAAGCCTTGCAAACAGTACCCGCATCGACCGAGAAAAAGCAGAAGCCCAAGCGCACTGCATTGCCGGCTGAGTTTCCACGCACACTGATCCATCACGAACCCGACAACACTCACTGCCCATGCGGCTGCGCGCTCAAACGCATCGGTGAAGATGTCAGTGAGAAGTTGGATTACACACCGGGCGTGTTCACCGTCGAGCGTCATATACGTGGCAAATGGGTCTGCGCTGACTGCGAAACGCTTATCCAGGCACCGGTTCCGGCTCAGATCATCGACAAGGGTATCCCAACCGCCGGGCTGCTGGCCCACTTCATGATTGCCAAGTTTGCTGACCATCTGCCGCTTTACCGTCAGGAATCGATCTTCGGTCGAGCGGGCCTGGCGATTCCCCGTTCAACCTTGGCTCAATGGGTTGGCGTTACTGGGGTTCAGTTGCAGCCGCTGGTCGATGCGCTACACGAAGCGGTACTCGGGCAGCAGGTTATTCATGCCGATGAAACACCGGTGCAGATGCTCATGCCGGGAACAAAGAAAACCCATCACTCCTATGTTTGGGCCTACGCCACCAGCCAATTCTCGGATCTGTCAGCGGTGGTTTACGATTTCAGCCCCAGCCGCGCCGGTGAGCACGCTCGCAACTTCCTGAAAGACTGGAAGGGCAAACTGGTCTGCGATGATTTTGGCGGTTACAAAGCCAGTTTCGAACTCGGCGTGACCGAGATCGGGTGCATGGCCCATGCGCGGCGCAAATTCTTCGAGCTGCATGCTACGAATAAAAGCACGCTTGCTGAGCAAGCCTTGCGCTATATCCAGTTGCTGTACGAAATCGAGAGCGAAGTCCGCGACCTGGAACCGGATTTACAGCGCCGAATACGGCAAGAAAAAGCCGTCCCGGTAATGGACACGCTACATGCCTGGATGAGCGCCCAGCGCGAGCTTGTACCCGAAGGTTCAGGCATCAGCAGATGCACTCGATTACAGCCTAAAACGCTGGGCAGCGCTGTCGCGCTACCTCGATGACGGGCCGTGCCCATAGACAATAATTGGGCTGAGAACCAAATCAGGCCATGGGCTCTTGGGCGCAAGAACTGGCTCTTTGCAGGCTCGCTACGCAGCGGAAAACGGGCGGCGGCGATCATGAGCTTGATCCAGTCTGCGCGGCTGAATGGTCATGATCCGTATGCTTATCTGAAGGATGTGCTTACGCGTCTGCCGACGCAGCGGGCGAGTGAAATCGATCAGTTGCTGCCGCATGGTGGCAGCCGGTTTCATCACGCAAGGTGTGATGCCCAGGCGCTTACGTGGCTTGTGCACTGGCTAACAAACTGGCGCGTATCGCTCGGGCAATAGCCGCTCACCATACGCAATATGAAACAGGGCCAGACGCCTTGAACGCCTGACCCTGCGGTTGTTGCAGTAGAACGATTCACCTTCAGGTTTTGCGATAGCTGAACAACAGATGATGTGAACGGCGCACCGGCCTGACGAAAATCCTGACATAAAAATCAGCTTCAGAAGCCGACGGTTTTTTAAAGATCGTCAGGCGCGACTCTCATCGTGGCGCTGGGGCCTGCCCCAAACAGACGCCGGATAGATTTAAGCAAGCCAACCACGTCACCCAGTATTGCAAAAATGGGGGTGACCATAGATTTTATTGCCTGAGTTTCACTGAAGCCAGGGCAGCCTTTGGGAGCACTAGCTGTTAGGGGAGCGAAGCTGGGCTCCAGCGATCGGGTAGCGGTTGTCTCATATGCTTGTGGCAAGCCACCTAAGGGCGACCTACCAGCGGCCAGATGTCAGCTATCGTTTGAACTCGACTGAGTTTTAGGGGCATCAACACTCGGCTGTTTTTTTGCGATTTCTGACTTTGTCTCTGCGGACTTTTGAGCGGCCAGATGGGCCTGCTGCTGTTCCAAATTTCGTTGTATCAAACGGTCAGCACCGCCTTCAGCGAGCGCGCTAGTGGCACTGATGCTGAGCAGTGAAATAATGGCAAGCTTGCGAAGGTTCATTTTGCATCTCTCTGATAATGGTCATGGAAGCTACTGCTGCCACGCTTCCGTCGACTCTATGGCGCAAATGGGCATGGTGATACCTGTTGAGTTCTTTTTAGATTTAAGCTGATTCTGTTCCCTATTTTTCATGGCATCCAATATAGAATGGGTCTCAAATAATACCTTTAGGGTATGAAAGGAGTGATCATGGAATTACGTCACCTGCGTTATTTCCAGGTGCTGGGGGCAACCCTTAACTTCACCCGCGCCGCCGAACGCCTGCACATTGCCCAGCCGCCCTTGAGCCGGCAGATCCAGCAACTGGAGGATGAGCTGGGGGTGATTCTGCTCGAACGCGGCCGGCCGCTGCGGCTGACCGAGGCCGGGCGGTTTTTCTATGAGCACGCCAATGTGCTGCTGGAACAACTGAACACGGTGTGCGCCAACACCCGGCGCATCGGCCAGGGCGAGAAGACCTGGCTGGGCATCGGCTTTGCGCCGTCGACCCTGTACGGCGTGTTGCCGGAACTGATTCGGCGGTTGCGCAGCCACGAGGCGCTGGAGCTGGAATTGGGGCTGTCGGAGATGACCACCCTGCAGCAGGTCGAAGCCCTCAAGGCCGGGCGCATCGATGTGGGCTTCGGGCGGATCCGTATTGACGACACGGCCATCGTCCAGCGCGTCCTGGTAGAGGACCGTCTGGTGGCGGTACTGCCCTCCGGCCACCCTTTGCTCGACGCGCCCGCCACCCTTGCGCAATTGTCCGCCGAACCGTTTGTGCTGTACCCCGGCAACCCGCGCCCCAGTTATGCCGACCATGTGATCGCGCTGTTCGACGCCCATGGCCTGAGCCTCAAGGTGGCGCAATGGACCAACGAATTGCAGACCGCCATCGGCCTGGTCGGCGCGGGCATGGGCGTAACGCTGGTGCCGGCCTCGGTGCAGATCCTGCACCGCGCGGACATCGGCTACACGCCGGTTGTGGAAACCACCGCGACCTCGCCGATCATTCTGAGCCGGCGGGTGAATGACCAGTCGCCGGGGCTTACACATTGCCTGCACTTGGTGGAAGAATTGATCTGAGTTCCTCTGGCCGGGCTTGTCTGAATTCGGCTGCCGTTCGCCCCTCCAGCGAACATGGCATTCAGCAAGCCTTGGAGGCTTCACTCAGGCGGTGATAGGCGCGGTTGAAATATACCAGGCCCTCTTCTGCCTCACCCTGGCGGATGGTCTGGATCTCGCAGTAGAAAATACTGTGGGACCCCACTTCGTGTACCTGCGCGATACGGCAATCGAAGTTGACCAGCGCGTCGAGCATCACTGGCGCACCGCTTTCCAGGGTGATCCACTGCGTCACGGCAAAGCGCTCATCCATGCTCAGCGCCCGGTTCGCGAACGTCCCGGACATGTCCTGGTGATCGCCACGCAGAATGTTCACGCACACCGCGCCATTACGCTTGAAGTGCTCGTTGGAATGCGACGATCGATTCATACACACCAACAGCGTGGGCGGTGAGTCGGTGACGCTGCACACCGCCGAGGCGGTAAAGCCGAACCGGCCCGCCTCGCCATCGGTGGTGATGACCGTCACGGCGCCGCCGAGCATGGCCATTGCATTGCGAAAGCTGCCTATGTCTACCATGGTCGTTCCCCTCAGATATCCAGCACGAGTTTTTTGGATTTGGCTCGTGAACAGCACACTAGAACTTGGTCATTGCCGGCCTTTTCATCGTCCGTGAGGTACACGTCGCGATGGTCCGGCTCGCCTTCGAGCACGTCGCACAGGCAGGTCCCGCACACCCCCTGCTCGCAGGAAATCTCGATTTTGATGCCCACCTGCGCCAGCGCGGCGAGAATGCTTTGCCCTTCGGCCACCTTCACGGTCTTGCCACTGCGCGCGGCCACCACTTCAAAACTGCCACCCGAGCTATCCACGTCCACCTGGAAATATTCCTTGTGGATGTGCGACTCGCTGTAGCCCTGCCTGCGCGCGCCCTGGATCACCCAGTCCATGAAGCCTGCGGGGCCGCAGGTATACATGTGCACGCCGGCCTCGCCCTTGCCCAGCACCTTGGCCAGATCGAGCTTCTGCTCTGGCCCTTCGTCATCGAAGTGGGTGAACACCTGCGCGGCAAACGGTGCGCTGGCCAGTTCCGCGAGGAACGCACTGCGTTCACGCTCACGCCCGCAGTAGTGCAGTTCGAAGGTCTGGCCGGCCGCGTGCAACGCATAGGCCATGGCAATCATCGGCGTGACACCGATACCGCCACCCAACAGCACTGAACGCCGCGCCTCGGCCGCCAGCGCAAACAGGTTGCGCGGCAGGCTGATCTGCACCTCGTGACCTTCGAGCAGGATGTCATGCACCCCGACCGAACCACCGCGCGAGGCCGGGTCCCTGAGCACACCCAGGCGATACAGGCTCGGGTCGGCAGGGTTGCTGCACAACGAGTACTGGCGCACCAGCCCCGGCCCGATATGGATATCGACGTGCGCACCGGCATCGAACATCGGCAGCGGCGCGCCGTCACGGCGGGTCAGGTCCAGGACGACAACACCGCCCCCTTGCAGCTCGCGCTTGCGCACGATTACGTCCAACAGTTCTTCAGTCATGGCCGTTATTCCATGGAGTTCGCAAAGACCGCCGTAGCGGCCGCTATCAGTCAGCGCATGAACAGGCCGCCATTCACATCCCAGGTAGCTCCGGTAGTGAAATAGGCCTCGGGGCGTGCCAGCTGCACAATCAAGTCACCGAGAAAATCCGCATCGCCCAGGCGCTGCACCGGAATATTGGCCAGCAGGCTCGGCAAGCGTTCGGCCGGAATCGCCGCGCGCACCGCCGCCGATTCGATAGGGCCCGGGGCGATGGCGTTGACCGTTACCCCGCGCGCGGCAAATTCCTTGGCGAAGATCTTGGTCAGCGTGACGATGCCGCCCTTGCTCGCGGCATAATGCGCGCCGGTCGCAGTGCCGCCGTTCTGCCCGGCTAGGGACGCCATGTTGATGATGCGTCCATAGCCGGTCTCGGCCATGTACGCGCCCAGCACCTGGCAACCGAGGAACACACTGCGCAGGTTCAGGCCGACCACAGCGTCGAACTCCTCGGGGCTGATCTGCATCAGCGGCGTGGTCTTGGTCACGGCAGCGTTATTGACCACCACGTGCAACGCGCCGAAACGCATCAGCACTTGCTCCAGCCCCGCTTCGAAATCGGCCTTGCTGCCGGCGTCCAGTTGCAGCGCGAGCGTGCGCTCACCGGCCGGGTCCAGCTGTTTGGCGCAGGCTTGCGCGGCTTCAAGGTTGAGGTCGGTGATCACCACCGAGTACCCCGCCCGCAGCAGGCTAGCGCAAAAATGCTGCCCCAGGCCCTGCCCCGCGCCCGTCACCAATGCGATCTGGTTCATGTCGGCGCTCCTTAAAGGATGTAGCCGATACCGGCAAGGGCATCGTCACTGTTGATCAGGCTGACCACTTTGCGCTGGATCTTGAAACCACCCTCGCTGCGGATCAGTTGGTAGGTGAGGTCGGCGCTGTAGAACTTCAGGCTTTCCTTGCGGAACTCACGGATGTTCTGCGCGCAGCGCACCGTCACCTGCACCCCGTCATCGGCCAACACCCGGAACCGCGACTGCATGCGCACCGTGCGCGGTTGCGGGCTGGTGGAAATCGATTCGCCGCCGGTCAAGCGCTGCACCCGCAGCTCACGCATATGATGGTCGTCGTAGGCGTAGTTGAGCGTGTTCTCGAAATCGGTTTCCCTGGGGTCAATGGGAATGATGTAGGTGCCCTTGTCGGTCCACATCGTCAACCACCCGTCGTATTCACCGTGGTCCAGCATGTCGCCTTCCTGCCAGATGAAAGCGGTCACTTCTTGCAGTAATTGCAGGTTCATAAGGTTCTCCACGGATCAGACCGACATCATCTTTTTCCACTGCTGATAGGCGGCGCGCATGCCGGTTTCGGCACTCACATCGGACACCAGCCCGTCTGCACTGGCCTGCTCGCCGGGCAAGCCGCGGTTGAGCATGATCCACAGGTCTTCACCGGCGCTGGCGCCCTTCTGTACCCGCTCCCAGGCCTCGGAATCGTCCGGCGTGCCGAAACCCATCGGGCCCTGGAAGTGCTCATGCAGACGCAGACGATAACGGTTGGCCACGGCCGGACCGCCGTCCATGGTGATCACCGAGTGGTGAATTTCGGTCTCGGTCACCGAGATCGGTTGCAGCACCCGAAAGAACGCCATCGAGCAGGCGACGTTGGGGAACAGGTTGAGGTTGAAGCCGGTGCCGCCGACCGCACGCACGATTAGCCGCACCTGTTGCTCTTCGATACCTTCCTCACGCAACTCGGCCGCGAGGCCTTCGAAGCGCTCGGGGATCGGTTTGTCCAGGTCGGCTTCGAGGTCGATCAGGTCCGGGATCATCACCATCACGCTGTGGCCGTTGCCCAGGTCCTCAACGTAGCCGGGGCCCTTGACGAAGTCGAACAGCTCAAGGGTCTGTTCATCCACCGACGACAGAAAGCTCTTGTGCACCAGCGGAAAATGGTAGGCGTCCGTGGTGTTTTCCAGCTGGATCTTCCAGTTGCCGGGAAAACGGAAACGGTGCTCGCCCGGAACCTTTATGCCGTAGCCGGCGCCCTGTTTCATGAACAGGTCCATCCATTTTTTCGCGGCGCCGAGGTAGTCTTCCAGCGGCTCGATGTCGTCCTTGAAGGTGGCGAAGATCATGCCGGCATAACTTTCGGTGCGCAGGCTGACCAGCGGCAGCTCGGCCTTGTCGATGCAGTCGCCGTAGCTTTCCGGGTGCGGAATACCGCGCAGCGAGCCATCGAGCGCATAGCCCCAGCCGTGGTACGGGCAGACGAAGCTGTTGGTCTTGCCTTTCTTGTGTTCACACACAGTGGCGCCACGGTGGCGGCAGCGGTTGAGCAGCACGTGCACGTCTTTCTTGCGGTCACGCACCACGATCACTGGCTGCTTGCCGATATAGGTGGTCTTGTAGCTGCCGTTGTCGGGAATCTCGCTGGCGTGGGCGACCCAGATCCAGGTGCTGTAGAAAATCTTTTCCAGCTCGGCGTCGAACAATTGTGCGTCGGTGTACATCGAGGTGTGGACGCGGTCAGCCTGCACCAGGTCGGCGGGGTCGACGTCAAGGTTTACAGCGGGAATCAGCTTGCTCATGGGAATGTCCTCGTCGGCATCAAGTGCGCTGAATAATCAGCTCGCGCCCAACCCGGGCTTCAACCTTGGTGTAGCGCCACAGCTTGTACGGGCCATCGCCCACCGGCGTTGTGCGAAACAGGTTGCAGGCGGCGTGCACGGTCTCGATGTCCGGCACGTCGGCCAGCAGGTACGTGGTCCATGGGAAGCCATCGGAAGGCCCGACCATGCTCTGGTCGTCATCCATGTTGCCCAGCACCTTGACGCCGGCGAGGTCGTGGATACCGTTCCACATTGCACTGAACGCTGCCCACACCTGCAATTGCTCATCGCGCGCGGCATCGAAAAAATTCTGGTTGATGCCCATGCAAAACAGCACGCGCAAGGTCTTTTTATCGCTCATTTTATTTCCTCGACGGTTAGAGGTAGCCAGGCAAAGGCTGTTTGCCGAAGAACATGGCTCCGGCGTTTTGATAGGTGATGTCGCCCATGAATGCGTGCTGGGTCACCACTTGGGCGTCGTTGACACAGCGCGCCAGCGGGCTGTCGTTGTACACGCCGCTCATGCCCGAGAGCATCTGCGCGGTACGCGCCACATCGGCGGCGACACGGGTGGCATGGGTCGACGACAACCGCAGCAGGTTGGTCGCGGCCACGGGCACCGCATCGCCGGCCAGCACGTAATCCCAGGCGTGTTCGATGGATTCGTAGAAGAACGCCCGTGCGGCACGCAGCTCGGCTTCCGCCCGAGCAATGTCGACCTGGGCCAGGGGCCGATCGGCAATCGCCGGGGCACCGGTGACCGAGACACGCCCGCTGGCCATGTCAGCCAGGGCATCGAGTGCGGCACGCGCCACGCCTAGGCCAACCACCGAGAGCACCTGGGTGGCGAATGACAGCGACGGGTAGCGGAAGAACGGTTCGTCCAGGTTGGGCAGGCCGCCGCGCACGAAGGTCCACTCCTCGCTGACCCGCACATTGTCGGCGACCAGGTCGTGGCTGCCGGTACCCAGCAGGCCGACGGTGTCCCAGGTTTCGTCTATACGGATCGCGCTGCGCGGCATTACCGCGATGCGCGGCAGGCCAAACGTGTCGCCGCTTTTCGGGGCGATGCCGACACCGACGATGTCGGAACCCAGGGAACCGCTGGAGTACTTCCAGCGGCCATTGACGACGAAACCACCCTCGACCACCTCAGCCGGTTGCGGCGGGAAGATACCGCCGGCGAACACCACGTCCGGACCGTTCGCATATACCTTGGCGATGCTGTCGAGCGGCAGCGCCGCGAGGTAGACCGGACTCATGCCAAAACTGGCAACCCAGCCGGCCGAGCCGTCGGCCTGGGCGATGCGCTCGATCATCTGGCAGAACTCGGCGGGCGAACATTCCAGGCCACCAAAGCGCTTGGGCACCAGCGCCCGGTAAACACCGTGCTGTTTGAACGCTTCGATCACGTCCTGCGAAATGTGGCGCTGACCGTCGAACTCACCGGCTCGGGCACGTTCGCGCACATCGACAAGCAAGGCTTCGAAGGCGGGGCCACTGGCAAGCGAGCTCACCGTATCAACCGCTGGTTTTTTAAGCGAATGCATAGATTAACTCCGTTGTCAGGAACGGTATTGGGCTGGGCAGGAAGTCAGCGTCGAGCTGAGACGCGGGGCGGAGCGAGGGCGATGGATCGGCATAGTGGTTACCTTTTTTTTTGTGGGTGCCGTTGGGGAGAATTTGAGCGAAATTACGTGAATTGTCAATTGAATTATCGTGCTTAAAAACACCACTAATCATGTAAATTATTGAAGGAAAACGAATGAATGGCCGATTATCTCGTTGTTATTTTTGAGTAATATTCTTTTTTTAACCTTGGGTATTTTCTAAATATTTTTTAATTGGATTTATTTTTTTCACAAAAAAGTGGGAGTTGGCTTGCCCACTCCCACACTGGATCTGAGCCGTTTTTTCAGCGCAACGGTGAGAACGGCGCCGGCAGGTACACCGTGGAATGCATCTGCAGCAATTGCGGCGCGGAATTTTCCGGCGGCCACGCGCCGTCGGTCACGGCGCGAGTGCGTACTTCAAGGCGCTGCTCCAGTGAGCTGTAGGGCCAGATGTGCAGGTAGCGCGGAAGCAGCCCGCTGGTGGCGTAGAACGCGGCATACACCTGGGAATAGTCCGGCCCGGTGCGACGCCCCACGGCCTTGCTCCAACCGCGCAATGTCGGCGCCAACCCGCCGGGCACGAGGTTGTATTCGCGCAACTCATAGAACGGACCATGAACACCGGGAGCAAGCGGTTCGACAAAGGCGAAGGCGCTGTAATCATCCACTTGCTGCTCCAGCAGAAATTCGCCGATCGCAAAACCATCGGGCGCCAGCAGATAGCGCTCGCGTTCGCGTTCGCGACACCCGCTATCGTCGAACCCGCGCAGTACTGCAATACGATTCTGCGCGCCGATTTCCGACACCCAGCAGCCCATCAGGTGCACGCCCTCGCCCGCCTCGCGCAGGCTCTGCTCCAAGCGCGGCAAGGCTTGTGGCACGGTGCGTACACGCAGGGTGAAGGTCAACAGTTCGAAGTGTTTCATGGCAGTCTCCAGCGCGACGCGCACGGCATGACCGCCTTTGTCGGCCAGTCATGGAAAAAGAACGGTGGGAATAATCAGTGAGCGTTATCGCTCACTGTGCGACAGGCTTGGGCACCGGCAACTCGGCGTCACTGTTCCACGCCTGCACCGGGCGGCTGAACAGGTTTTCGGTCTGGAAATGCGCCATGCGCCACTGCCCGCCTTCTTCGGCGAAACGTACCGTCAGGCGCGCGGCGTTGAGATGAGAGGCGCCGCTGGCGAACGTGGATGTCTGCAACATCACCCAACTGCCGAGCACGGCATCGTCCCGCACCTCGATCAGCTCGCTGGTGAGGAAATGCACGTTCAGGGCAAAGTGCGCCGGGGTTTTCATGTAGCCGGCAAACATCGCGGCGATGGCTTCGCGTCCACGATAGCCGCCGAAGCTCTGGGCGTACTTGGCGCCTTTACCCTCCCACACCGCATCCTGGGTGAACAGGCCGGCCAGTTCGTCGAGCGGTGTGTGAGCGTCAAGAGCGTCACACAGTACCATGTAGCGGTTCATGCAGGCGCGCGCGCTGTCCTGGATTTCAAAACGGCGCAGGCGTTGTTCCAGGTCTGCGCGGGGAATGGGTGTGCTCATCTTAGGCCTCATACCCGGCGTACAGGCGTTCAAGCAGGCGGCCAGCGATGGCCAGCATTTGCTCATCCGCGCCTTTGGCCCCCACCAGCTGCAGGCCAACCGGCAGGCCCTCGGCACTGGCCAACGGGATGCTCAGCGCCGGATGCCCCGACAGGTTGAACGGGCGTACGAAGGCGGTCATGCCCAGCACTGCCTGGGTGTCGGTCGCCTCGGCCAGGGCCAAGGGAAACTCCGGCATGGTCGGCAGCACCAGCACGTCGACCTGCTGCAGCGCCGCATCGACTTCGGCAGTGAAGCGCAGACGCACCTGCTCGGCCTCGGCCAGCGCCGTGGCGGTGGTGTTACCGGCGGCGGCCAGGCGCGCAGCGATGTCGGCGCCGACCTTGCCGGTGGCCAGCAAGTGCCCGCAGGCATCGAAGGTCTCGCGGTTGATAACCACCATGCCCGCGTCATAGGCCGCCTTAAGGCTGGGCAACGTGAGGGCTTCATTGGGCAGTTGGCTGCCGGTGATCGCGGCATCGATCACGCGCTGTACCGCTGCGCTGGCTTGCACGGTCACAACGCCCAGGCGTGGCGCGGCGGGCGCGGGTGCGGGTGTGAAAGTCGGGTCGATCGCCTGCATGGCCGTGACCAGCATTGGCAGACTCGCGGCAAACGGGCCGACACAGTCGAGGCTGCTGTGCGCCGGCATCACGCCACGGCGGCTGACCCGTCCAAACGTCGGTTTAAAGCCGAACACGCCACAGCAACAGGCGGGAATGCGCACCGAGCCGCCGGTGTCCGTGCCCAAGGAAAAATCCACCAGCCCGGCGGCCACGGCGGCTGCCGAGCCGCTGGACGATCCGCCGGGAATGCGCCCCGGAAAACGCGGGTTCGGCGCGGTGCCGGTCCAGTGATTGATCCCCGTGGTGCCAAACGCCAGTTCGTGCAGGCGGGTCTTGCCTACCAGTCGACAGCCCTTGTCCAGCAGGGCTTGCACCACATCAGCGTGGGCCGTGGCCGGCGCGGCATCGTCCAGCGCCTGGCTCGACGCACGGGTTGGCAGACCGGCGATATCGAGGGTGTCCTTAACCATTACGGTCGGTCCGTCGGCGCCAAGGGAAAGCTGTTCAATCACCAGGGTCATGTCACGTCACCTTCAGTGCAAAATGCGCAATGCGGACGCCCGATGCGCCCTTGCCTTTTTTCACACTCACCGAATATTACGTGAATTGTCAATTATATTTCTGCGCCCTGGCCTGGCCGCACTCGTCCATAACTGTGGTCAATAACCGTGCCGATTTCACGAGAAAAGTCTATGATTGCCCGCATCCTCTGAGATGAGCACGCTATGACTTCCGCAAAAAAATCCGCAAACCGCTATGACCCCGCCAGCGAAAATTTTCACAAGGAAGACTTTCCGTTCTACTGGCTGGCCATGGTGCATGGCCGTTACAGCCAGTACATGGAAAAAGCGCTGAAGAAAATCGGCCTGGATATCCCGCGCTGGCGCGTACTGCTGATTCTCAAGGAGAACGGCCAGTCGAGCATTTCCGAGATATCCACCCATGCGATCGCCAAGCTGTCGACCATCACCAAGACCGTCTACCGCATGAAGGAAGACGGCCTGGTGGATACCGCGCCCTGCGAAGACGACGGCCGGGTGACCCAGGTGCGGATCACCGCCGAAGGCCGCGCGGCGATCGAACGTATCCAGGTGGCGACCAGCGACGTGTTCAAACGCAGCTTCACCAGCATGACTGAACCGCAGATCCAGCGCCTGAGCCGCTTGCTCGAAACGGTGTTCGACAACCTCGGTGAGCCCTAGGCGCGCCGCGACACGGCGTGTCGCGCATCACCAACTTCCTGGCAGGCTCGAACAAGCGGCCAAGCGTGTATGCGCTTCTAATGCAGAGGTCTTTCGAGCGCCCAACGGGCGCGACGAACCCATCATTGGAGCGCCGCCATGCACATTGCCTTATTGCCCTCAGTCGTTACTTTTCTGGATCGTGACCATTCCAACTTCATCGAGGGTGCCGTGCACACCAGCGCGTCGGCGCAGCGCATCGGCATCGTCGATCCGGGTACCGGCCAGACCATCGCGCAGTTGCGTGACGCCCAGGCCGAGGATGTAAACCTGGCCGTCGACAGCGCCGCCACCGCCTTCAAGGGCGCATGGGCACACGTCACGCCCTACCAACGTGGGGTGCTGCTCAACCGCCTGGCCGATTTGATCGAGGCCAACGGCGAAGAACTGGCGCAGCTGGAAACCCTGAGTTCCGGCAAATCGATCAACCTGGCGCGACATATCGAAGTGGGCCAGAGCGCGGTGTTCCTGCGTTACTTCGCCGGCTGGGCCACCAAAATCGGCGGCCAGACCATGACCCCGTCGTTTCCCTCCATGGACGGCGAGCACTACAGCGCCTACACCCTGCGCGAGCCGGTGGGCGTGGTGGCAGCCATCGTGCCTTGGAACTTCTCGTTGATGATCGGCGTGTGGAAACTCGGCGCCGCGCTGACCACCGGCTGCACCGTCGTGCTCAAACCCAGCGAATACACGCCGCTGTCCCTGCTGCGCCTGGCGGAACTGGCGATCGAGGCCGGGATTCCGGCTGGCGTAATCAACGTGGTCAACGGCCGCGGCCAGGTCGGTCAGCAACTGATCGCACACCCGCAGGTACGCAAGGTGTCGTTCACCGGCTCGGTGCCCACCGGCATTGCCGTGGGCAAGGCCGCCATGGGCGCCGACCTGACCCGCGTGACCCTGGAACTGGGCGGCAAGAACGCCGCCGCGCTGCTGGCCGACGCCAACGTGGATGACGCTGTGGCTCGCTTCGTGCAAGCGGCTTATGTGCACCAGGGCCAGGTGTGCGCATCACCCGAGCGCTTGTTCGTGCACCGCTCAATCGTCGAGCAAGTGACGCAAAAGATGGCGGCGATGCTGTCGCAGATGGTCATCGGTTCGCCCCTGGATGAACACGCCCAGTTCGGCCCACTGTCGAACAAGCCGCACTTCGACAAAATCCTCGGCTTTTTCGAGCGTGCCCTGCAGAGCAACCAGGTGGCATGCGGCGCGCGGGCCGTGGACCGCGCCGGTTACTACGTGGAGCCGACGCTGATCGTGGCCACCGGCAAGGACGACCCACTGCTGCACGAGGAAGCCTTCGGCCCGGTGGTGTGTGTATTGGCGTTCGATGATGAAGAAGAATTGGTCGAGCTGATGAACGAGAGCCCGTTCGGCCTCACCGCCAGTATCTGGACCAACGACCTGTCCAAGGCCTTGCGCCTGATCCCGCAAATCGAAGCGGGCACGGTGTGGGTCAACATGCACACCTTCGTCGACCCCAGCGTGCCGTTTGGCGGGATGAAGGCATCGGGTGTCGGGCGTGAGTTCGGCAGTGCGTTTATCGACGATTACACCGAGCTGAAATCGGTAATCATCCGCTACTGAACACGCTCTCTGTAGGAGCGAGCTTGCTCGCGAAAAACGTCAACGATAACGCGTGTTTCCTGGCTGAACGCGGCGCCTGTGAATTCTTCGCAGCATTCTAGATGAGAAATGGGTGAGAGCTGGCTTGCCTGCGATAGCGGGCGGCCAGGCAACACTGCATCAATTGAACCACCGCATTCGCGAGCAAGCCCGCTCCCACAGTGGTTTTGTGCTAGATGAGAAAATGGCGAACGCCCACCCTGACTGAACAGCATTAGGGCAATCCGTGGTTCAGTGCCCAAGGCTTCGATAGCGACTCGGGGTCATCCCGGTCTGCTTCTTGAACGTCTTGGAAAAGTGCGCCGAATCAGTAAACCCCCAATAGCTGCCGATATCGGTGATCGAGCGTTGCGCGCAAACCGGATCGCGCAGGTCCTGCGCCGCCTTCAACAGCCGCTCACGCAGGATATAGCGACAGACACTGTCGCCGCTGGCTTCGAACAGCCTGTAAAGCTGGCGGCTGGAAGTGCCCAGTTCCTCGGCCAGCGACGCCGGCGAAAGCCTCGGTGAGTCAAGCCGCTGCCGGATGACGGATTGCACTTCATGCAACTGCCAGCCCGGGGAGTCGGCGCCGACTTGATACTCCAGCACCGATTCAAGCAAGGCCACCAACGCCCTCTGCACGCCATCGCCATCCTGCGGGCAAGACCATTGGGCCAACTCGCCGCCAGCGACCTGCCGCACCAGCGTACAAAGCAGTTGACCACAGACACCGGTGGTCGACAGCTTGCCGAAGCGGCTACGCTCCAGGCCCTTGAACAACTCACGCGGCAGAGGGATCGACACGTGGGAAAACAAGCCGTTGGGGGTCATTTTCACCGCGCCGGAAAAGTCCAGCAACGCCAGGTCACCATGGCGCAGGTCGACCACTCGGTCCCCGAGTTCGATGGCCATTGAGCCTTGCTGTTGCAGCACAAGGAAACAACGCCCCGAGGAATCACGCTCGCCTGAGCGGGCAGCCTTGGCAATCACACTGGCATTGCTGCGAATGTGCGCCACCGCCGTACTGCCCATCAGTGTTTGTTGCATTTCACCGATGAAAAGGCTCTGGCAGTGGTCATAGCGCGTGTCGAAACGACCGCAGGCCGCGTGCACACGCTCGTTCCAGGCCGACAAGGCTTGACCGTTCATGGGTAACCTCCCTGCTCGCTTGCGTCACACACCCGGCATAACGGCGGCGCATGAGACCTGGACACGATTGAACGCCAACCGAGCCCGCAACACCGCCACCCCATAGATGACCAGGACCGCCACCGAACAGGCCCCGGAGAACACCAACACCGCCCAGTAGCCAAACGCCTCGATCAGGAACCCACCCGCGGCCGGCCCGAACGCCGCACCCAGAGACAGGCACAACGCGCCCAGCGCGACGAGCTTGCCCGACAGGTCGAATTCGGCCATGACGCCAAAGGTGTAGGCCAGCACGAAGCTGATCGAGAACAGAAAGCAGATAACCCCGGTCACGTAGCTCGTCAGCGAGGAGAATTGCGCCAGGGCCACCAGGCCCAGCAACTCCGCGAGGATGACCGCCGCCACCGGCAGGAAGCGTCCCATTTTCAGGCCGATCGCCGAGGCGATGAAGCCCCCGCCGGCATTGATTAAAAAGCCCAGCGCCAGGACCAGCCCGATCGTATCCGAGGTCAAGCCGGTCTTTTTGCCCATCAGTTCCAGGAACGCCCACACCGACATAATGCCGGTCAGGAACACCAGGCTGGCCAACAGACTCAACCACACAATGGCGCGGCTTTCAGTGCTGGCTATCCGCACGGCGGCCTCGGACGCATCCAGTTGGCGTTCGCTGCGGCGCGGTACCCAGGGCAGCGGCAGGATTCCCATCGCCACCATGGCCAGGGCGATGGTTATCAACATACCTTCAAAGCCCCACACCGGCGCCACCGCTACCGGCAGCACGATCAGCAGGAGAGCCCCCGGCACGGTCTCGATACCCAGCTTGAACCCGAACGCACGCTCAGGCTGGGAGCTGTCACCGAAAATCGTCATGGCCAGGGCATACAACGCTCCTGTGCCGGCGCCCGCCAGGGCCATTATCAGCAGCAGCATTTCATAGGACGGGTCGCGCATAACCGTCAGCACCGCGCCCACCACCACAGCCGACGACAGCGCCGAAATGAGCCGCCAGCTGAGCCGGTGGATCCACAGCAGGGACGCCAGCCCGAACGCGCCAAACCCCAGGTTCATGGCCATCGCTAGGTTGCCCAATTGGTGCTCGCCAAGCCCGAAACGTTCGGCAAGCGCACCAAACAGTACGGGGAGCACATTCAATAACAAGGCCCCCGCGCCGGAGACCAGCCCTGCACACACATAGACGGAAGTTCTATCGATCGGATTTATTTTTATAGTTTTCATGTATGTATCCTGGTTTTTGAACAGAGGTTCACATTTGCTTGACGACGGTCCTCACGGCGACCGCCCGGGCAGGCAGGCGGAGGGTCACCCCATAAGCAACCAACGCGCCCAACCCGCAACACCCCACCACCAGGCACATCGGCCATGCGGTGCCATCAGCCAAATGGCTGACCCACAGACTGGCCAGCGCCCCGGTAGCGAATTGCACCGAAATCCCCAGCGCCACGCTCGCGCCGGCCTGGCGTGGAAACAGCGTCATCAGGCTGGCCATGCAGTTGGCGCCGATCAAACCGGTCACACCCATGTACAGCACCATGCAACACACGATGCTCGCCAGCCCGCCCCATCCGGTATAGCCGACCAGCATCATCGCCAGCCCTGCCCCGCTCGCCAGTACCGTGCCCACCCCGAGCATGCGTTGCGGTCCGAAACGGCCCACCCAACGGGCGTTGATGAAGGTCACCAGGATGATGCCGAGGATGTTCAGGGCGAACAATGCGCTGAACACCCGTGGCGAGACGTCGAAGTACACCACGTAGACAAAAGGCGACGCGGTGATAAAGGCGAACATGCCGCCAAACCCCAAGGCCATGCACAGGATCAGCGCCACTGCCCTGGGTTGCCGGGCAATGGCAAGGTACGCCGCGAAGGCCGCCGGCACGGACGCACCGCGCTGCTGCACGGGCAAACTTTCCTTCAGGGTCAAGGCAACCAGCAACAGGCACAGGCTGGACAGGATGAACAACGCCGCGAAGATGGTGCGCCAGCCCTGGATCAGCACCAACCAGGTGCCGATCATCGGCGCGACCAGGGTCGCCATCATCGTCAGCACGTGCATCCACGACAGCACTTTGGCCGCCTCCACCAGGCCGACCAGATCCCTGGCGACGGCACGGGCCAGCACCAGCGCGCCCGCGCCACCCAAAGCCTGGAAAAAGCGCCAGGCAATCAGTTGCTCGACGCTGCCGGCAAACAGGCAGCCCAGGGTCGCGGCCACGTACAACACCAGGCTGCCGAGCAGCAACGGGCGCCGGCCATAGCGGTCGGACAATGGCCCGTAGCACAGCATGCCCAGGCACAGCCCGGCAAGAAACGCGCTGATGGTGTGCTGCACTTGCGCGGTGCTGGTCCCCAGGTCCTCGGCGATTTGCGGAAAGCTGGGCAGGTAAGTGTCAATCGAAAACGGCCCGAAGGCCGTCAGCGATGAAAGCAGCACGATCAAGCGGGCCCGCGGTTTCATCGAGCAGCAATCGCAAGGCTGTCAAGGAACGCGATGACCAGCCGGTTGAACGTCTCGCCCTGGTCGTCATGCACATAGTGGCTGGCGTCCGCGACTTCGGCGGTGCGCACCAGAGCATTGCTGTAGCGCATGGCTTGCAGCGTCGCCGCCGGCAAGAAATCCGAGCGCGTGCCGCGAATGAACAGAGTCGGGCAATCCAGGGCGCGCACCGCCGGCCACAGGTCGGTCGGCTCGATACTCAGGCGCGCCTCGGCGATGCCTTGCTGATCGTGACGCCAGGTAATCACGCCGGCACTTTCCTTCATCGAGTGTGCCAGCCGGGAAGCCAGGCCCTGCTCCGACAAGCCGGGGCGTGAGGTCTGCCAGAACGTGCGGGCGGCGTCCCAATTGTCGAATTGCAGTGGGGTCTGGTTCATCTCGCGGCGAATGCGCGCGGCGCCGTCACCCTGGATCGAGGAGCCGGGGCCGATGTCTTCGATGATAAGGCCCAACAGGCGGCCCGGGTTTTGCCGTGCGTATTCCAGGGCGTTGGCGCCGCCCAGCGAGTGCCCGAGCAAGACGAAGCGCTGCAGACCGGCGTGGGCGACGAAGTCCTGCAGGTCGTCCACATAGGACTGCGTGTGGTAGCTGGCGGACGGCGCCCAATCGCTCAGGCCGCGACCGCGCTGGTCCAGGGCGTACACGCAGAAGCCCGGGCCGAGCGCCGCAACCAGCGACTCCCAGGTCTGTGCGTAGGCACGCAAGCCGTGCAGCAGGACCAGAGGCACGCCGCTCGGGTTGCCCCAGCGCAGGACATGCAGGTTCAGGCCTGAACGGTTGGTGAAGAAACTACTGACTGAGTGCATAACTTCGCTCCGCTAATCTGCGTAGGAGCGAGCTTGCTCGCGAAAAACTCAAGTGCGCCGCGGTCATACAGACTGCCTGCGTTTTCGTTGACGTTCTTCGCGAGCAAGCTCGCTCCTACAGGGGCATGGGCCTGGTTCGGATCAGAAACGATCGAAGCGATACGGGCTCGGATCAATGATCGGGGTGTGCCCGCTGACAATATCGGCCGCCAACTGGCCGGCCGCCGGCGAGGTGCCGAAACCGTGCCCGGAGAAACCGGTGGCCACGGTCAGGCCTGGGATCTGCGCGACCGGGCCGATCACCGGGTTGGAGTCCGGGGTCACGTCGATCGTGCCGGCCCAGGCCTGGGCTATTTTGGCTTGCTCGAACACCGGCCAGGCCGCGATGAGGTTGTTCATCGCGTCGTTATTGAGCTGCGGGTTGGCGGCCGGGTCCTGCACGCGCACGCGTTCGAACGGGCTGACACTGTCGGCCGACCAGCGTCGGGACAAGGCCAGGTCCTTGAAAAAATACCGCCCCAGCGACACATTCAACACACTACGCTGCGCACGGAATTGAGGCATGTATTGCTTGGCCAGCAACAGGTGGTCCAAGGTCAGGAAGGCGTCCAGCTTGCCGCGCTGGGTGATGATGAAACCGCCGTCCTTGTGTTTGCGAAAGGAAAAGTCCGGAGCGCCCACGGCAATTTCAGTGGGGCCTTGCATGGGATGGGTACGCAACACCGAACAGGTCAAGGCCAGGGTCGGCAAGGACACACCGAGGTTGCCCAGGAAGCGCCGCGACCACATGCCACCGGCCAGCAACACCTGGTCGCAGCGGATCTCGCCCTTTTCCGTGACCACGCCGCTGACCTTGCCGGCGGACATCTGCAGCGTACGCACCGCGCACTGTTCGATGATAACCACGCCCAGGGCCATGGCGGCCTTGGCAATCGCGCTGCTGGCCAGGGTCGGTTCGGCACGCGCATCGGACGACGTATAGATCCCGCCGGCCCACGCGCCCGCCCCGCCCGGTACCCGCTGCGCGATCTCGCTATTGCTCAGCAAGCGCGAATCCAGGGACAGGTGCTCGACCGATTTGAGCCAGCCTTCATGCATCGCCATTTGCGCTTCGTTACGCGCGACGAACATGATGCCCTCTTGCCGGTAGCCCACGTCCGCGCCCACCCGCTCGGGCATCTGCGCCCATAAGCGATCTGCGGCCAGGGCCAGCGGAATATCATAGGCGTGGCGGCTGGTCTTGCGCACCCAGCCAAGGTTGCGTGAGGACTGTTCGCCAGCGATACGGCCTTTTTCCAGCACCACCACCGGGATGTTGCGTTCGGCCAGAGTCAGCGCAGCCGTCAGGCCGATGATTCCGCCGCCAATGATGACGACGGAGGTGGCGGTGGGACATTCGGTGCAGGTATTCACGGGCGCAATAGTCGGGGCCATGGTCAAGACTCGCAAAACAATAAAGGTCGGCCGCGCGGGCGCACGGCTGCGTAGCGGATTACTGCGTCAGGCGAATCACTTCGACCTGCGCCTTGGAGGCGTTGCGGTAAGCCGTCACTTCCAGTTCAACCTTGTAGACCGTCGAGCCCAACGGCGGGCACGTCACGGTACTGGCCGGGTCGACGCCGCGAAACTTCTCGCCGATCAGGGCCATCACCGTCGGCACGTCCTTGGGGTCCTGGATGAACACCCGCGAACACACCACATCGGCCAGGCTGGCATCCACGGCAGCCAGGGCGCTTTCGATGTTGGCGAACACCTGGTGCGTCTGCTCCAGGATATCTTCGGGGATCAGTTTGGTCTGCGGATTACGGCCGGCGGTATTGGACACATAGATCCAGTTGTCCACCACCACCAGGCGCGAATAGCTGGCCTGGTCTTCAAACGGCGAACCGGTCTTGAGCTTGATGATTTTTGTCATGTCGAAGGCCTCGTCAGTTGGGTAAGGAATGGCTCAGCGCAGTACCGGGGTTTCCCACAGGTTCAATTTCACGCCGATGCCTTTTTCGATGGCATTGCGGTACACCACGGTGCCCCACGCCACGTCTTCAACCGGCATGCCGCCGACCGACATGATGATGATCTCTTCATCGTTGCGGCGGCCCTGGGCATCGCCGGCGACTATCTTGCCAATGTCTTCGAGCTCATCGGCCTGCATCTTGCCTTCGGCAATCATGTCCATGAAGCGCACGCCGATTACCGGCACGCAGTGGTGCGCAGGCTTCGGCAGCTCTTCGAACCAGGCTTCGTACAGACCGGTGTTATCGAGCACTTTGCGTACGTCGCCGAGCTCCATGCCTTCATCAAGCGAGCAGGACGCCGGCATTGCCATGAAGCACCCTGGCTTGACCCACTCGCGCTTCACAATTGGGTAGATCGAGGGGTCGCCGGTCTCACCGGAGCTACAATAAGTAACAAGGTCGGAATCACGGACCACTTCTTCGAGGCTGTCGACCACGTTGATCGTGGTGATCTGCGGGTAGGTTTCCTTCACCCAGCCCAGGAAGTCATTCAGGCTTTTCTCACCCCGCCCCTTGATCTTCAAGGTGTCGATCTGCGGGCACACGGCGATAAACGCGGCGAGCGTGGTCTTGCCCATCACGCCCGGGCCGAGCAGACCGACCACTTTCGAGTCCTTGCGGGCCAGGTGGCGCGCGCCAACACCGGGTATCGCACCGGTGCGATACGCCGACAACAGGTTGGCCGACATATGCGCCAACGGGGCGCCGGTGTCAGGGTCATTGAGGGTAAACATCAGGATCGAACGGGGCAGGCCTTTGTCGCGGTTGGCGATGTTGGAGCCATACCATTTGACGCCCGCGGTGCAGAAGCTGCCGCCCAGATAGGCCGGCATCGCCATCATGCGGCGGTCGGCTGTCGGCTTGGGCATGTTCGGGAACGGCGAATCCTTCGGGAACACCACCATTGCGCCGTGGGAATCGTTGTTCGGCCCGGCCATGCGGTAGTCGCCGCTGTAGAGCAGGCCGAACATTTCCTCCATGGTATTAACACAGGCGAGCATGTCAGTGACGCCAGCCCGAATCATGTCCTGCTCGGACAAGTAGATGAAGTCTATGTTTGTAGTACTGGACATTATTATTCTCGACTGAAAGGGATATCGCAGCGGTAGGCGCTGCTCCCACGCTATCGAGGTCGAGTATCGGCGTGCGGTGGGTGACGGTATTGTAAATTTCGGACATCAAGTTTCGAGCGGGCCCTCGGAGTTGGCGTGAAAAATGCGTGAATATTCCCGCATATATCCACCTGAAGGTCCGGTCATGCTCAACCTGTGTTCACCGACCCTGCGGCAGCACACTGCTTACGAACAACCCTGGTTCGTACTCAACTCATCTCGGTATTCGGTCATGCCCTCCGAACACCCGGCGATTTCGCATTTCTACGCCTTCGATGTCGTCCACTCGGCTGACCTGCTGGCGGTGCCGGACGGCTGCGTGGACATCGTGTTCGACTGCGACGCAACGCGTCCCAGCGTGAGGATCTGCGGCACCCCGCTGGAGGCCCAGCGGGTCGAACTGCTGCAGGGCCATCATTATTTCGGCGTGCGCTTTGCGCCGGGGGTGATTCCGGGCTTCATCAATGTGATGGCCGAGGACCTGACCGAACAGGAATGGGACCTGCTGCAAGTGTCGGCGTTCGCCCAGCGCATTTTCGAAAGCATCGTCAACGCCCCGTTGCTGCAGGACCAGATCAAGCTGTTCAACGACTATCTCGCCCCGCGCCTGATGGGCCGTACCTCGAAGCTCACCGCGATGGTCATCCAGCAGACGCTGGCCCATCGCGGCGACCTGCGCATCCAGCACCTGGAAGACCTCAGCGGCTACACCAGCCGTACCATTCACCGCCAGTTCAGCCAGGACACCGGCCTCTCGCCCAAGACGTTCTGCCGGATCATTCGCTGCCAGGCGGCGCTGGAAAGCCTGAATACCCGGCACGATGTATCGTTCTCGGAACTGGCCCTGGACCTGGGCTTTTCCGATCAGTCGCACTTCCTGCGCGACTTCAAGAAGCTGGTCAGTACCACGCCCTGCGATTACCAGCGCAAAATGCTGCAGAGCGCCTACAACGAGCGCATCCGCTTCGCCTGAGCGCCCGCCCCCCCGGGCTGCGAAAACAATAATTCGCCTCTCCATCAATTCTCCACAAACCCTTCGCTGAACGTGCATGCTTGCGGTGCATCATTCACTCCGTTGCTGGAAAACAGTGCATGTTTAGCGCATTGACCCGCAACACCGCACATCGAACGAGCAGACCATGACTGAATCACTCCTCGCATCGCCCGCCAACCAGGCGCTGGTGCTGATCGCCGAAGACGAGCCGGAAATCGCCGATATCCTCACGGCCTACCTCAAGCGCGCCGGTTTTCGCACCGCGCATGCGCAGGACGGACGGCGCGCGCTGGAACTGCATCAACAGCTCAAGCCCGACCTGGTGCTGCTCGACGTGATGATGCCCAAGCTGGACGGCTGGATGGTGCTGGCGGAATTGCGTCATCGCGGCAATACACCGGTAATCATGCTGACGGCACACGACCAGGACATGGACAAGCTGATGGGCCTGCGCATCGGCGCGGACGATTACATCGTCAAACCCTTCAACCCGGCGGAAGTCATCGCCAGGATCCAGGCGGTGCTGCGCCGTTGCGGTGACCGCGGCGCCGGCCACAGCGTGGTGCGCGTCGACGCCTTTGAAATCGACATCGACAGCCATGAAGTGAACGTCTACATCGGCACGCGAAAACAGCCGTTGCACCTCACGGTGACCGAATTCAACCTGCTCGCACAGCTGGCCAAGGCACCGCGCCGCGTGTTCAGCCGTGCCGAACTGCTGGTGCTCTGCTCGCCGGAGAGCGACAGCCTGGAACGTACCGTCGACAGCCATATCAGCAAGTTGCGCCGCAAGATCGAAGACCTCGGCCTGCACGGCGTACCAACCAGCATCCGTGGCGTCGGCTACCGGTTCGGGAGCCAGGCATGAGAGTGCCCAACAGTTTGAGCCGGCAGATCATTTTGTCGATGTCGGCTGTGGTCCTGTGCGTGATTGCGCTCGCGGTCGTGGGCTCCTATGTGTTCTACGCCGTGCTCTGGAGCCTGTCGCCGCCCACGCAGCTGGAATTGGAAGCGGATGAATGGCTGCCCAGTGGCGTGGAATGGCTGTGGATGAGCCTGATTACCTGCGTCAGCCTGAGCTTGGGCGTGGCGATGGCGGTCAAGTTGTCCAAGCGCATTCTGATGCCGCTCAATTCGGTGGCAACGAGCCTGCGCAGCCTGGCTGCCGGCGACCTGGATGCACGCGCCGTGGCGCCCGATCTTTCCCTGGGCGAAGCCGCTCTGTTGGTGGATGACTTTAATAGCATGGCGAATCGACTCAAACACATGGCCGAGGAGCAAGCCTTCTGGAATGCCGCCATTGCCCATGAACTGCGCACCCCGCTGACGATCCTGCGCGGCCGCCTGCAGGGGTTGGCCGAGGGCGTTTTCGAGCCGGACACCGCGCAGTTCTACAGCCTGCTCGGCCAGGTCGAAGGCTTGACCCGCCTGGTCGAAGACCTGCGCGTGGTAGGCATGGGCGATAACGGCCACCTGGTCCTGGCACTCAGTGAGGTGGAACTGGCCGACGCACTGGAAGCCGAAGCGCGGCTGTTCGAGCCGAGCTTGAACAGCGCCGGCTTTAGCCTGCAGCTGAACCTGCGCAAGGGCCCCGTCTACTGCGACCCCGGTCGCATCCGCCAGGGCTTGCTGGCGCTGCTCGACAATATTCGCCGGCATGCCACGCCGGGCACTGTCAGCATTGAATTGGGCAGTGACGAGCGCGGTCACTTCCTGAGGGTCGCGGATGAAGGTCCGGGGATCGATGCGGCGTTCGCCGAGCATATTTTCGAGGCGTTCCAGCGTGGCGAGAGTTCACGCTCGCGCGCCCAGGGCGGCAGTGGACTGGGTCTTGCGGTGGTGCGCGCGATAGCCATCGCCCACGGCGGCGCGGTGACGTGTCGAACATTGATAAACAGCGGCACATTGTTTGAACTCAGTTGGCCCGCAGCATCACGTTTCACTGCCCAGACCTGATACCCGCTGAAACAAACCCGCTGTATATGAATACCCACCAAGGTGATGGCATGCGTTTGTGTATTGGCCTGTTCAAGCGGGCAAGAAAATACCGCCACTTTGCCTTACTGGACACACACGGACGTTGTATTGCTTTCATGAGTTGCGAAAGGATTCCCGCCAGGGGCGAATGGATGGAAGTCAGTGAAGTCAATCTCGCCTGGCTCAGCCAAACGCTGCCAGGCCATGAGCGCCGGGACAGAGAATAGCCGCATTGTCGCCTGCTTGGCTCTGATGTTTAACGTTCTCACGTGGATAACTGTTATGCCGACACAGCATTCAGCTCGCAACGCTATCGACCTTAAACAACTGGAAGCGTCACTTTCGCTCTACAAGTTTAAATTGAGAAAGTTGCAACGCTTCTGGATTCCCCTGCAGAAGTACGCCCCGCAAAGTGTCTTGGCGTTATGGTTAATCGGCGTGTGCGTTTCATTAGTGACACTGTCGTACTACCACTGGCTGGTCATCGCCCCGGCTATTTGTATATTGATTACCGCGGAAATCATTGTCGAAGAAGTCCAGATTGATCTGTTACTGATGACCGACGAAGTGCGTTACCTGCTCGACGTCACCCGTGACATTTATCAACGCAACACGTACCCCACAGGCGCCCCATGCCAGCCGTAACGCCGCCGATTCTGCTCGAAGAAAGTAAAAAGCTGGGGCAGCAATCCGCCAGCCAGACCCTCAAGGCTATCGCCAGGGCCTACCCCGGCAAACTGTCCGGCACCTTGTCGCTGGTCGCGCTGGAAAACGCCTTGCTGCTGGCCTATCCGCTGTTCGCCGGGTTTGCCGTCGACTCGATCATTCGTGGCGATGCCGGCAGTGCCGTGTGGTACGCCGCCGTCGTGCTCGGTTTCTGGGTGGTCGGCGCGGCCCGCCGGGCCCTGGATACGCGCACCTTCACGCGCATCTACGCCGACCTTGCGGTACCGGTGATTCTCAACCAGCGCCTGCAACGCCACAGCACCTCCAGGGCAGCGGCGCGCGTGGTGCTGGCGCGGGATTTCGTCGATTTTTTCGAAAAGCACGTACCAACCATCGCCACCGCACTGGTGTCGATCGTCGGCGCGGCGGCGATGCTGCTGGTGATCGAGCCCTGGGTCGGCCTGGCGTGCCTGCTCGCGCTGTTGCTGTGCGTCACGTTCATGCCTGGCTTTGCGCGGCGCAACCAGCGCTTGCACGAGCGCTTGAACAATCGCCTGGAAAAAGAGATCGGCCTGGTGGAAAAAGTCGGCGCACACACCCTGCGCCGTCACTATCACCTGCTGTCGCGCCTGCGCATCGGCTTATCCGACCGCGAGGCCATTGCCTTCCTGTCCATTGGCCTGCTGGCGGCGCTGCTGTTCGTCGTCGCGATTACGCAACTGGCCCTGGCACCGCAGATAAAAGCCGGGCACATCTACGCGGTGATGACCTATTTGTGGACCTTCGTCAGTTGCCTGGACGAAGCGCCCTCGATGATCGATCAACTGGCGCGGCTCAAGGACATCGGCAAACGCGTGGACCCCGGCCTGGACCGATAACTCACGCCGAACCCACATTTGGATTGCAGTGCATCAGATCCTTGGAGCATCAGCAAGACGCCCTGCGCGTTTCCGAAGGCGACTCGCCAAACAGCTCGCGATAATGCGTCGCGAAGTGGCTCAGGTGGAAAAAACCCATGGCCACAGCAATCTCGCCGACGTTTTTTTCGCTCGCGGACGTCGCGATCAGTCGACGGCGCACCGCATTCAGGCGCAAATTGCGCAAGTACTCGACCGGGCGCATGTCGGTCACCGCCTGGAAACTGTTCTGCAAGGTCCTGCGGCTCACGCGCAGTTGCTCGCACAGGTCAAGAATGCTCAACGGGGTATCGCCACTGGCGATGATTAATTCCTGGCTGCGCCTGACCAGATACGCACTGACCGCGAAGTTGCCACGCCGGCCACGCACTTCATCGCCGGCGTGGGTGAACAGATCAAGGAACGCACCGAGCAATTCATCCTCGAGCATCTTCTCCGCCGCCGGGCTGATCGTGTCGGCGTGTTCCAAAAAGTGACGAAACAGTGGATGGATACGCTGGCGAATGCGCAACAGTAACGCTTCATCCACGCTGAGCGCCGAGACGCTGGTCAAACGCTTGAGCTGCTCGCCGGACAACTCGACCGCCGCCAGTCTGGCAAAGCGCAACGCGTCCACATTCAAGGCGAAGAAATGTGTGCCCTGCGGTGCATGCAGCACAAATTCCTCGCCGTCCCGCAACAGCACCACGCTCTCGGCCCCCACCTGCTGGCCCTGCACCACCGGCGGGCTGCCCAGTGACATGGCCGCGCACAAGCGGCCCTTGGGCGAGCGGCCATGCTGCACCACACGCTTGTCCAGCACTTCCTGGAAGATCTGGAAGCGATCGCCGGACAGCTGGCGCAGCTCACTGGTCAGGCAGCCGCGACCGAGCTGGTCATAGACCTGCTGCCAGCCCTGGATCGAGCCGGCGTGCTGTTGAGAGTCATTGAAGGTGCGGACTTCGGCGAGCATGTTGGTCATTCCTCGGCGGCCTGATGCTTGTTTTTTGGCCTGAAGGGGGCTCAGTCATCCATAACGGTAGCGGGCGTTTGCGCAGGCGCGGGGCCGGCGTGGAAATCCAAAGCCAGTTCCGTGCCAAGCATCTGCAGACGATAAGCGCCCGTTTGTATCTCCAGCGGTGCCAGTAACGCGCCGGACAGCACAACCTGCCCGGCCGCCACGGGATGACCGTCCGCCAACAGGCGCCGCACCAGCCAGCAGAGATTGAACAGCGGGCTGTCCTCGCGTGCCTGGGTATTGCCGCTGCCCAGCAGCGCGCCCGCATGCTCCAGGCGATATTCCACGCAGGCATGCCGCGCCGCATCGAATGGCACCCGCGGCCCGACACAGTAAAGCCCGGCGGCAGCGTTATCGGCCAGGAACGCGCCCAGCCCGAATGTCCAACCCTGCCAGCGGCAATCGGCGATTTCAAAGGCCAGGGCCACCTCGGCAATCGCTGCCAGAATCTGCGCATCACTGTAGTCGCCCGGCACCAGCGTGCGCCCGAACACCAGCGCCAGTTCAACCTCGAGCTTGGGCTGGATCAGCCGCGCCAACGACACCGTGCTGCCCGGCGCGACCACCATGGCCGACGTAAGCGCGCCATATACCGGTTCGTCGAGGCCAAAACGCGCCTGCGCCGCGCGCCCGGCGAAGGCCACCTTCCAGCCGCTCAGGTGCTCGCCGCCTGCCAGGCGCTGCGCCAAACCCTGGCGCAGCAGCGCATAGCCTTGCTGTTTGTCCAGCGCCTCGGGCGACAACGGCGCGATGGCCCGGGCGCTGCGCCCGGCCTCGTGCAGTTGGCCGGTTAACTCGTCAGCGCTGCTCATGACAGTTGCGCCGCCAGCTTGCGCAGCACGCCGTCAAGCCGCTCAGGGGTGGTGATCGCCGCGACGAAACGGTCCGGACGCACTACAACGATGCAGTCGCGCACCTTGGAGAACCATTGGCCGAGGCGGTTATCCACGTCCTCCACACTCAAGGCCGCGTTGGCTGTCAACGGCTGGTTGCGCCCCACGCCGCTGCGCGAGCGATTGACCTGGATGAAACGTGTCTCCCACCGCGCCCAATACTCGGCCATCGGCTCACTGAGGTGGTCGCGCGGGTTCACCCGATAACCCAGTACGGCGTAGCCATTGCCGAGCACCTCATCGAGGCGCCGACGCTGGCCCTGGGCGTCTTCGATATTCGGCTGGATGAACAACTGCCCGACCAGATCATCCTCACGCAACTCGGCCCGTTCATGGTGGACCAGGCCCTTGGTGATGGTGGCCTTGGGTTTGAACTTGAATTCCAGCAAGTGCGAGCGCAGGTTATCCACAGTGTTGACGGCCTGGAACAGCCAGTCGCGCACACCGGCCATCAACGGGTTGGTCAGGCCGAGTACCGCGCCCATGTTGTCGGCCAGGGACACCAGCTCGGTTGCGTGACCACGCCGCTCCTGGTCGTAACTGGCGAGGATCGACGGCGCCGCGCGACCCTGGATGATCGCCGCCAGTTTCCAGGCCACGTTGGCCACGTCGCGCAGGCCGGAGTTGAGGCCCTGCCCGGCCCACGGCGGGGAAATATGCGCGGCGTCGCCCACCAGCGCCACACGCCCTTCGACAAACCGCGCCGCGACCCGCGAGTGGTGGGTATAGGCACGGATACGGATGATATTGAGGTCGTTCACGGCATCGCCGATATGCCCGTGGATCAACTGGCGAATCGTCGCTTCTTCGCACATTTTCGCTTCGTCCTCGCCTTCCATCAGCATGAATTCCCAGCGGCGCTGCTGGTATGGCAGGTAGATGCACACGAAGGGCCGCTGCGGGTCGGCATGCAGCGCGGTAAAGGGCGCATCGAGGGTGTCGTTGGCGGTGTCGACCACCACCCATTTACGCGGATGGGTCAGCCCGAGCAGCTCGACGCCGAGTTGCTTGCGCACCGTGGAGCGCCCGCCATCGGCACCGATCACGTAGTCCGCCCGGAGCTGGTAAAGCTCACCGTGGGCATCGCGCACCTGCAGGGTCACGCCCTCTGCGTCCTGCTCGAGTTCGAACAATTCGTGGCCCTGGCGCAACTCGACGCAGGGGTGCTGGCCGAGGTGTTCGCGCAGGGTGCCTTCAAGCAGCTGCTGCATGAAGATATTGCGCATCGGCCAGCCATAATGCGCGGTGCTCGGCTTGACCTCGGCGAAGCACACGCCGCGCGCATTGTAATAACGCAGCGGTACATCGCAGATCATGTCGCGCACCGCCAGGTCGGCGATGCCGATGCCCTGCAGCACGCGCAGCGCCTCATCGTCCATGCCCACGGCACGGGGATACGGCAGGATGCCGTCGGCCAGTTCGAGGACGACGCAGTCGATGCCGTATGTCCCCATATAGTGCGCGGCGGTGATCCCGTTGGGGCCACCGCCCACGATGACAACCTGGGTCTTCTCCTGCTTCATCGCTATTCACCGCTTTTCTTGTTGTGAGTTGAGTCCGGGCATGCGCATTTCTGTTGGAGCGAGCTTGCTCGCGAAGAACGCATAGGCACTGCATTTATCCAGAACGAACGCGTGATCGTTAACGTTCTTCGCGAGCAAGCTCGCTCCTACATGGGTGTTTTCAGTGCAGGCCGTCCAGGCCCTTGACCTCTTCGGCTTTCAGGCCGCCCAACCGCGCATGCAAACGCCCGCGCGTGGCGAAGGCCCAGATCACGACGATTTCATCCGGCGAAGGGCCGTCGCCGAAGGTCAGGGAGAAACTGTCATAGTGCGAACGCACATACAACGCGTCCTTGTGCGCCAGCGGCACGTCGATGGTCGAACCTGGGCCGCCACGCTTGCCGGTGGACGGCACCCACGACTTGCCACCGCCCAGGGCCACGCGGATGGGATCGGCGGCCGGGTTGGTCAGCAGCGCGTTACCGTGCTCGTACTCGCCTGCGCTGCCCACCAGGATAGCCTTGCCGTAGCTGATGATTTCACGGCTGCCGGCGAGTGCCTGGATGCGCCGGCCGAATTCTTCGCCCAACAGCGGCGACGGCTCGACCAATTGCGCCAGGTCCTGGCTGAAGCGCCCGGCATACGGGTTGTCGATCACCGCGGCCACGGCATACTTGAACAACGGCTCGCCATCGGCCAGTTGACCGGTCTCGTTGGCCAGGGTTTCTTCAACGAAGCTGTACCATTTGCGGATGTGATAGCTGGCGAAATTTGCAGTTTTCATCAGGTAAACCTCGGTTCAAAGCGGGTCAAGGGGGTCAAGCGTGATGTTGCGACTCGGCGCGCCGGCGGCCTTGAAGCGGGCCTTGCCGCACGCATCGTCATGCTCGGTCTCGAGAAAGAATTCCATGCGATTGCAATCGGGGTCGTTGAAATACAGGCCGTTGCCGATTTCGTGATCGGTGATTTTCACCACCTCGACGCCCTTCTCCAGCAACATGCCGTAGAGCTGGCGCAAGGTGGTCATATCACCGTCGATTTCCAATCCGTAGTGCTGCAGGCCCAGGCCGCCCTGGTGGGCGCCGGGTTCTGCACGAATCAAGGCGATATCGTGGTGCTTGGTGCCAAACGCCATCATGACCCAGCTTTCGCCCCGGGCACTTTCGTGCATGCCCAGGATGTCGGCATACCAGCGCGCCGACACATCAGGATCACTCACAAACAGCGATATGTGGGTCCGAAGGATTTTGACTTTCATCACCGGTTACCTCAGTTCTTCTTGACGATGGATTGATGCCCGGCCTTGATCTGCGCCACGGCGGGCGTCCACAGCACATCGGCGATCTCACTGAATTCACGCCAGTGCTTCTGCCAGCCATCACCGCCGTTGTCGGACGTGAACAAGTGCCCGTACTTGGTGCCCGCCACGATCTGGCGCGGGTTGGCCGGGTTGAAGGCAAGCGCCCAGACGCAGGAGTTGGGCTGCTGTGGCAGGGGCAAGACGTTCCAGCTGAGCGCGGCATCGCGGGAAACGAGGATCTTGCTGGTGGTGCCTGGCGTACCGTCGGAAATGCTCAGGTACAGCTCGTTTTGCGTGCCCAGCGGCGCGTTCATGGCGCGCAGGTAGTACAAACCGAAGGCTTCGCGGCCGATGATACCGGTCCAGGTCAGGCCTTCATCCAGGCTGCGGTAGACCGCGTTCACGCACACCACCACGATGACTTTCTCGCCGTGATTGGGCAGGACCACGATGTTGTGGATGTCCGAGTTGTAGTCCCACAACAGGCGGTCATCGACACGGGTCCAGGTGTCACCGCCGTCACGGGAATGGAACAACCCGCCCTCCTCCAGGCCGAACCACAACTGGTTGCGGTCGCTGGGGTCATAGGCGAAGGCCAGCAGGCGTGGGCGACTGACGCCGTCGCAGAACTCGGGGATTTCCACCGGCGCGCGATCCCAGCTCAGGCCGCCGTCCAGGGTACGCCACAACACGGCGCGCGAAGGCGCGCCGGTGCCGACGAAAATCCGTTGCGCGTCCTGCGGGTCGACGGCGACTTTCCACACCGTCTGCCCGTTGAACGGCGAATCGACACGCTGCCAATGGCCACCGGTGTCGTGGCTGACACACAAGCCCACGTCGGTGCCGGCATAGATGCGCTCGGGCGTGTCGGGGTGCACGCTGAGGGAGCGGGTGATCGCATCGAACTCGAGGTCCTGCCCCAGGCCCAGGCGATGCCAGGTCTTGCCGTCGTCGGCGCTGCGGATCACCGCCTGCCCGACGGTGGCCACCAAAAGGGTTCCGTTACTCATCTGTGATCCTCCTCAGATATAGATGCCACGGGTCAAACCGCCGTCGATGCCGATGGACTCACCGGTCACCGCGCCGGCCTTCGGCGAGGCCAGGAAACCGATCAGCCAGCCCATTTCAATCGGTGCCAGGGTGCGGCGAATCGGCGTGGCGTCGATATAGGCTTGCTCGACCTGTTCGGCGGTCTTGCCTTGCTTGACCGCTTCGCGCTCGTACAACTCCTGGATATGCGGGGTATCGACGACGCCGGGGTGAATCAGGTTGACCGTGATGCCCAATGGGCCCAACTGGTCGGACAGGGTCTTGGTCATGTGCGCGATTGCCAGGTTGCGCATGCCCGAAAGCACTTTGCTGCTGCGCCCGGTAAGCCCGCCGATGTTGATGATGCGACCGAAGCCGGCGGCCTTCATGTGCGGCGTCACGGCCTTGGCACAACGGAAATAGCCGATCACCTTGGTGTTGAGGTCCGACAGCAGTTCATCGTCGCCGGCGTGTTCGATGTCATTACGCACCACGCCGGACGGGGCCGCGGCACCGTTGACGAGGATGTCGATACGGCCGAAATGCTTGTACGCAGCATCGACCATCTCCGACACGGCCTTCATGTCATTGGTGTCACAGAACAGCGGCAGCACTTCGTTGCCGGTCTGTGCCGTGATTTCTTCGGCAGCCAGCTGCAGGAACGCCATGCGGCGCGCGCAGATCACAACCTTGCAGCCTTCCTCGGACAGAAAACGCGCGACTTCCTTGCCGATGCCCATGCCGCCGCCGGTGACGATCGCCACGCGGCCTTTCAATTCCAGATCCATTGCCATTTCCTCTTGTGATTATTCAGTTCAGGCGAGATCGACAAACACGCTTTTGGTCTCGGTGTAGGCGTCGATCACGTTCTTGCCCATTTCCCGACCCCAGCCGGATTGTTTGTAGCCACCGAACGGTGAAGAGGGATCGACCACGTTCCAGCAGTTGATCCATACCGAGCCGGCCTTGAGCTGTGCAGCCACGCGGTGCGCCGAACGCAAGTCGCGGGTCCACAGGCCAGCGGCGAGGCCATACGGCGAATCGTTGGCGCGCAACACCAGTTCATCGATTTCGGTCCAGCTCATGACGGTCAGTACCGGGCCGAAGATTTCTTCGCGGGCCACGCAGGCGCGTTCGGCACGGTCGAGGAACACGCTCGGTTGAATGAAATGCCCATGCTCCAGGTGCGCGGGACGGCCGCCACCGCAGATCAGTTCGGCGCCCTCTTCCTGGCCCCGCTGCAGGTAGCCCTTGACGGTGTTCAACTGCCGCGCGGACACCAGCGGGCCCATGCTGCTCGCCGGGTCCAGGCCATTGCCGAGCACATGCGCGGCGGCATGACGCTGCAGCTCTTCGAGCACCTGGTCGAGCACACTGGCGTGCACATACAGGCGCGAGCCGGCGGTACACACCTGGCCCTGGTTGTAGAAGATCCCATCGGCGGCGCCCTTGGCGGCACGCACGATGTCGGCGTCGGGCAAGATGATGTTGGGGGACTTGCCGCCCAGTTCCAACGAGACCTTTTTCATGTTGCTGGTGGCCGCCTGGGCGATCAGCCGCCCGACCTGGGTCGAGCCGGTAAAGGCGATCTTGTCCACGTCCGGGTGCTGTGCCAGCGGTGCGCCAGTGTCGGCGCCCAGGCCGGTAATCAGGTTGACCACCCCGGCCGGGAAGCCGGCGGCCTCGATCAGTTGCACCAGGCGGATCGCGATCAGCGGTGTCTGCTCGGCGGGCTTGAGCACCGCCACGCAACCGGTGGCCAGCGCCGGGCCGAGCTTCCACACGCACATGGTCAACGGGAAATTCCACGGCACGATCAGCGCGCAGATACCCACCGGTTCACGCAAGGTGTAGTTGAGCATCGGCGCGCCGCTGGCCGGCGAGACGGGCAGCGTGCTGCCCTCGATCTTGGTTGGCCAGCCGGCGAAGTAGCGAATGATGTTCGCCGCGCTGGCCGCTTCACCGCGCGCGTTGGCAATCGGCTTGCCGTTCTCCAGGGTGATTAACTGCGCCAGTTCCTCGCGGTGCTGGTCCAGCAGATCGGCTAGGCGAAACAGCAACAGGCCGCGCTGTGCCGGCGACTGCAAGGCCCAGGCACCGCTAAAGGCCGCGCGGGCAGCCGCGACGGCTGCATCCACATCGCGCGCATCGCCTTGGGCGACTTCGGTGAGGGTCTGCTCGGTGGCCGGGTTTTGCACGGCAAAGCGCCGACCGCTGGCGGCGTCCTGCCAGGTGCCGCCGATGAACAGGCGACCGGGCTGATCCAGGAACGCCTGGACGGCAGGCAATAATGGGGGCAGGTTCATGGTCGACTCCTTCACAGCGCCATTTCGATCAGGCAAGGACCACGGTCGGCCTTGGCATTGGCCAGCGCCCGTTGCAGTTCGGCATTGGTCTGTACCGTGCAGGCCGGTACCCCGTAGCCTTTGGCCAGGGCCTTCCAGTCAATACGCGGGCTGTCGAGCACGGTCAGGCGCAGGGCTTGTGGCTCCATTTCGGTCATGCCGAAACGACGCAGCTCGTTCTGCAAAATCGCGTAGCGATGGTTGGCGGCAATCAGGATCACCACCGGCAACTGCTCGCGGGCGATGCTCCACAGGGTTTGAATGGTGTACTGGGCGCTGCCGTCCGATTGCAGGCAGAACACGCTATTGCCGCGTTCCGCCAAGGCGGCACCGAACCCCACCGGAATCCCCTGGCCAATCGCGCCACCGGTATTAGTCAATACCCGATGCCGCGCGGCGCGGGCGGAGGCGGTAAAAAAGGGATAGCCGCAGGTGCCGCCCTCAACCGAGACGATGCTGTCGTCGGGCAGTGACGCGGCCAGCACTTGGCCGATGGATTGTGGCGTCAGCTCGGCGTGGCCGGGTGGCAGTTCGATACCCTCCGGGGTCGGCACATAGGCCGGTGCATTCAGGGCATCGGCCAACGCCGTCAGCGCGGCGGAAACATCGTCACCGACTTCGGCCAGCGTCAGCAGACGTTCACGTTCGGCGAGGCGCGACGGGATGCCTTCGTAGCCAAAGTAGCTGATGGGCTCGGGCACGCCTGCACAAATGACCAGGTCGTACTGCTCCAGAATTTCAATCGCCACCTCCGGGAAATACGGCAGGCGATCCAGGTCCGGCAAGCCACCGCCACGGTAACTCAGGCGCGGAAAGGTCTCGGCAAACAGGCGCACGCCGGGCAGTTGCGCCAGGCGCCCCGCCGCTTCCAGTCCCGCGACTGATAAGCCCTCATCGCCGACGATGAACACCAGCCGCTTGCCGTCACGCAATACCTGCGCCACGGTTTCGATCCGGTCACTGGCAAACCGGCGAACCGGTGCGCGCAGAGGTGCGAACACACCGTTGTGCGTCACTGCGTGAGCCTGCAGGTCCATGGGCAGAATCAAACTGGCGATTTGGCCTTTGGCCTGCCAAGCCGCACGCACGGCTTCCTGTAAATCCTCACCGATTCCCGACGCGGTGCGCGAGGTGCGCACCCAGCCGGAGACAGCACCGGCCAAGGCCTGGATGTCGCTGGCCAAGGGCGGATCGTAGTTGACATGCCAGGAGGCGTGATCGCCGATGACGTTGACGATCGGCGTATTGGCCCGACGCGCGTTATGCAGGTTGGCGATGCCATTGGCAAAGCCCGGGCCCAAGTGAGTCAGGGTCATTGCCGGCTTGCCGGCGATCCGGCCATAGCCGTCAGCGGCGCCGGTGCAGACCCCTTCGAACAGCGACAACACCGGCTTGAGAGCAGGTGCGCTGGCCATGGCGGCCACCAGAGGAATCTCGGTGGTCCCGGGGTTGGCGAAGCAGTACTCGATACCGCTTGCCGCTGCCGCATTCACTATCAGTTGCGCACCATTCATTGTCAGCCCTCTTGCTTGAGCGTTTTCTTTGTTGAGATTTATCACACAATATATCTCACCAAGCAAGAATTTAATTACTGAAATCTCTTTATTTGAGATTTAAGTGAATTTAAAATCTGAAAAGCTTAGCCTGTCGACCTGCAGGGTCGGGCTTGCTCGCGAATGCGGTTTGTCAGTAACTTCCATCACTGGCCCACCGCTTTCACGCGCAAGACCGCTCCCGCATTGGATCTGCGCTGTTTTCGCCTATAGTGCTTACCCGCATGCCATCCCTTCTCTAGGAACGAAATGAGCAGCCTGAGTAAATTGCTGAATGTCCTGGACCTGTTCGGTCCGGCGACGTTGAAGATCGACCCGGACACCATCGCCGAGCGCATGGGCCTGTCGCGCGCCACCGCGTATCGCTATGTCAAGGAATTGTGCGACGCCGGCCTGCTGACCCGCGTGGACGCCGGCCACTACGGCCTGGGGCCGCGCGTGATCGAGCTGGACTGGATGATGCGCCAGTACGACCCCATCCTTCTGGCGGGGCGCGAGTTGATGCACGAGCTGTCGGCGCAGACCGGCCTGGCGGTGTTCGCCAGCGTCTTCTACGACGGACGCATCATCAACACCTACATTGCCGAACCCTCCGACACGTATCACTTCTCCTTCGGGCGCGGGCATCCGCTGCCCTTTTTTCGCGGCGCGCAGTCCAAGGTATTGATCGCTTTCCAGAAAGGTCGACGCCTGCAGCGTCTGTTCGAAGAGCATATGGCCAGCGACCCGGAAAGCCCGTACGACTGGGCCAGCTTTGCCAAGGCCACAAAGAAGATTCGCAAGGATGGGTACTGCATGACCCATGATGAACTCAACCTCGGCCTGACCGGCATCGCCGCGCCCATCATCCAGCCGGATATCGACGAGGTGATCGGCAGCCTGTCCGCCGTCGGCAGCACCCAGAGCTTCAAGCTGCTGCGCCAGGAAACCGTGATTGAAATGGTCATGGACACCACCCGCCGGATTGCCGAGAACCTGCGCAATCCGCCGGGCGCCGCCGCATCCTGAGGTTCAGGCGCGGCGGCTGCGGTGGGCTAGAACGGCACGGCGATGGTCAACTGACTGTAAACGTTGGTGCCGTTGCCGGCGACCTGGTTGCCGCCCGTGATGGCGTCCTGCTTGGGCTTGTAGAGGCCGATCAGCGGCGTGACGATCAGGTGCGGGTTGACGGCCCACTCGGCGTATACATCCAGCTCCCGAGCATTGAGGTTCAGCGCATTGCTTTTGCGTACGGTGTCGAAGTCGAAGTACAACGCACCCAGGGTCAGGTTTTCCAGAGGCGTGGCCTTGAGGGCCACGTGCTGGATGCTGGTGTTGCTATTGAACGGCCCGGCATAGTTGCCCGCGACTTCGCCCTGCAGCCAGGTGCCATAGCCAGTGCTCAAGCCGGTGAACAGCGAATCCCACTGCTGTGAGTAGCGGGTGTAGCGGTAGCTGACCTTTGGCGCCCAGGCGACATCGGCAAAGGTATAGCCGGCTTCGCCGTACCAGGCTTTTTCGGGGCCGGTGTCCTTGTCCTGCCAGGCATATTCGAACGCCAGGCTGACATTCGGCAGACCTGCGTCGCCTTCGCCGCGCACGCTGTAGACATTCATGCCCTTGCGCTGGCGCTGAAAATCACTGGCCCAGCGTTCGTTCACATCGATGCCGTGCACCCAGGTCAAGCCCAGTGTGCCCGGCTTGGTGGTGTAATCCAGGGTACCGGCGGCCACTTCGGTTTCAGCCTGGGCGCGGTTATCGGACTTGAGCCACAACAGGCTGCCGTGCAGACCATCCTTGCCGCCCAGCCGCAGGAACGCGGTTTGATCGAAGGCGTGCCGCGTGGCCAGGTAATACGCACCGCCACGGTTCATCGTGCCATTGGCCGGGCCCTTGCCCAGGTTCGGACCGTCGTCGTTGATCAGGAAGCCACTGCCGAGCTTGACCACCTGGCGACCGCCGGAAATGTCCACGCCATCCTTGCCCAGGGCCGGAAACAGGTCGCCGGAGCGCCAACCCAGGTTTGCATCTTCGATTTTGGTGGTGCGTTCGCTGCCCAGGGTATTGCCGGCCGGGTCGCCGTCACCCCAGGTCGCGGAACTGACGAGCGCGAAGGCGCCATAGGCGGTGCCATTGCCGGCCAGGGACTGGTCGCCGCTCAAACCATACTTGATGAAACCTTCGCGCCAGGTCGAACCGCCCGGCGTGCCGTCATAGTTCTTGCGGCTGTTGAACATGCCGAACACGGCGGTCATGTCGGCATTCAGATGCCGGCTCTCATCGCTGTACAACTCATAGGCCCGGGCCTGGCTGATGGCGCAAAGCGTCAACGTACAGGCCAACGTACCGCTGAGAAATGACGTGGAGGGATACCGCATGATCGAAGCTCCTTGGGTGCGCCTTTTGAGAGGCTGTCTTAGTTGTTGAGGCGTTATTCGGCTGCGCGCTTGTTGACGAACAGCAACTGCTGGCCGGTAAATTCCAGCAACCCTTCCAGGCCGAACTCGACGCCGAAGCCGGACATCTTGCTGCCGCCGAACGGCGTGTTCGGCTGAATGCGCGCGTGGCAGTTGACCCAGGCCACGCCACTCTCCAGACGGCTGGCCAATGCCTGCGCCTGCTCAACGTCCGGGCCCCAGACCGAACCGCCCAGGCCCATGTCGCCGGCATTGGCGCGGCGCAACACATCCTCGACATCCTGATAAGCGATCAGCGGCAATACCGGCCCGAACTGTTCCTCGTCGACCAGACGCTGGCCATCGGTCACATCCGCCACCAGTGTGGGCGGGTAGAAGAAACCAGGACGATTCAGGCGTGCGCCGCCACACAGCACCCGCGCACCGTGTGCCCGCGCATCGGCAATCAGGGCGTCCACCAGTTGCAGTTGATCAAGGTTCTGCACCGGGCCGAAGTTGACGCCGGGCTCCAGGCCATCACCGACCACCTGGCGCTCGGCAATCCGCGTCAGGGCCTCGGCAAACGCCTGGTACTGGGATTCGTGAATGTACAAGCGCTTGAGTGCGGCGCAGGTCTGGCCCATGTTGAGGAAGGCGGCCTGGAAGATCTCTTCGACCACCTCCTCCACCGGCGTGCCAGGCAAGACAATCGCCGCGTCGTTGCCACCCAGTTCGAGCGTCAGGCGCTTGAGGTTGGTGGCGGCCCCGCGCATCACGCTCTGGCCGGTGGCGGTGGAGCCCGTGAACACAATCTTCTGGATCCCCGGGTGCGAGGTGATCGCGCTGCCGAAACCCTGCTCGCCGGTCACGGAGTTGATGACGCCGTGGGGCACATGCCGCCCGATGATTTCAACCAGGCGCAACGTACTCAGCGGCGTCAGGCTCGACGGCTTGCTGATCACGCAGTTACCCGCGCGCAGCGCCGGCATGATGTGCCACACGGCAATCATGAACGGCCAGTTCCACGGCGTGATGGAAGCCACCACGCCCAGGGGCTTGCGATGCAGCTCGACGCGCTGGGTCGGGGTCTCTTCCACCAATTCCACGGCAATCTCTTGCCCGGCCGCGTAGCGGGTCCAGGCGGCGGCGCCCATGACTTCGGAAAACGCCAGTTCAAGGGGCTTGCCTTGTTCCTGCACGATCAGCCGAGCCAGGGCGTCGGCGTCCTGCTCGATGTCATCGGCGATCGCATTGAGGCGCTCGCAGCGCAGAGCGTGGGCGCTGTGGCGCCAGGTCTTGAAAGCCGCCTGGGCGGCGGCTACCGCCTCGTCCAGCTGCGACAGCGAACCGGCCGGGCATTGCGCGAATACGGCGCCGGTCGCCGGGTTTATCACGTCGAACTGGCCGCTTTCACCGCCAACCGCAACGCCATTGATGAACATCTTGTAAGGGTGCATATGCAATTTCCTTTAACGCAGACGAGCCTTGCCGGACAGTGGCAAGCGAACAATTCACAGTAGAGAGGTATCGATCCAGACCTTAGAGCTTGTGGCTGCCCAGGGCCATAAACCGCTGCGGCGACACCTTGCGCAGGCGCATGGCGAGGTACAGGCCGCTCAGCAGGGCTGCGGGAATCACTGCGCACAAGCTGTAGGACAAGAGCTGGCTGGCTCCCGTGAGCACATCGAAATGCGCCACCGCCAGCACCAGCACGCCCAGCAACGCCAGGCACGAGAGCACTGGCAGAATGCGCCCGCGCAGCAAGCCGACCTTGTGCTCGGGATGCCGATGGAAATACACGCAGATCGCCACTGAGGTCATCGCCATCAGCAGGATCACGCACAGGGTTGCCAGGTTGGAGAACCAGGCGAACAGTTGCAGAATCGGGTCGGCGTCCATCGCGGCGAAGATCAACACCACCACCGCCGCGATCAGGCTCTGTAAGGCCGACCCCATGTGCGGGCTCTGGTGCACGCGGTGGGTGGTGCCGAGCACGCTGTGCAGCAGGCCGTCACGGCCGATGGCGTAGAAATAGCGCGCCGCGGCGTTATGGAACGCCAGCAGTCCGGCGTAGATGCTGACCATGAACAGCACGCGGATGACCTGGGTCAGCTGCGGGCCGACAAAGTGATCGGACATGCCGTAGATAAAGGTGGTGGGGTCTTGCAAGGCCAGCAGCATCGGCACGATTTTGTCCGCGCCCACGCCCACCACCATCGACCATACCGACAGCGCGTAGAACCCGCCGATCAGCAGCACCGAGCTGTAGGTGGCAATCGGGATGGTGCGCTGCGGGTCTTTCGCCTCTTCGCCGTAGATGGTCGTGGCCTCGAAGCCGATGAAGGCGGCAAAGCAGAACAGCAGGCCGATGGACGGAGTGCCGCTGAACACATGCTGGCTGGTGAACGAGTCGAGATTGACGCCGCTGTCGCCGCCGGTCTTCAGGATGGCGAAGTCGAGAATCAGGATCGCCAGGTATTCGGCGATCACCACCAACGACAGGACCCGCGCCGAGAGGTCGATCTTGCGATAGCCGAGAAACGCAATGCTGGCCATCGCCATCAGCGAATAGGCCCACCAGGGCAAGACCACGCCCGCCACGCTCTCCATGGTGCCGGCGACCACGCCACCGAACATGCCATACAAGGCGATCTGCAGGATGTTGTAGGCGAACATCGCCAGCACCGCCGCCGAACCGCCGGCCAGGCCACCCAGGCCCCGGGAGGTAAAGGCGTAGAAACCGCCGGCGTTGGTAACGTGACGCGACATGGTGGTGTAACCCACCGAGAACGCCATCAGCACCAGCAAGGCCAGGATCAGCAATGCCGGGGTGCCCGCGCCGTTGCCCAGCATGATGCCGATCGGGAAGCCGCCGGCGATCACACTGAGCGGACTCGCCGCGGAAATAACGAAGAAGATGATGAAGCCGACACCCAGGGCGCCACGCTTGAGCTCCGTGGAGCTGTTGACCGGGAGAGTTACGCTCATGTTCTTGACCTTATTGTATGAGGCAGTCGCTGTGGGGTAGCCCCGATCCAGGCGCTATCGGTGCCGGGTAGCGCTTTTATTGTTGAGGTTGGGCGCTGTATTCGATGCTATGCCCGCCCACGAACACCTCGCTATCCCAAATCGGTAACATCGCGGGCGGCGCCCCAAAACAGGTCAGGGCCCGATTCACTCCCCGCCGATTTGGGATAACGCTACGGGCCTGCAGTCGTGCAAGCTAGCATCACCCACCCTACGCCTGCCTGAGCCTGAAGTTGCCGGCGTCGGCCATTCAATTATCGAGTGCACCCTATGTCCGCCAAGCGCCGCTGGCTGATCCTCGGCATTATTTCCAGCGCATTGCTACTCATCGTCATTGACATGACTGTGTTGTACACCGCCTTACCCACCCTGACCCGCGAGCTTGGCGCGACAGCCTCGCAAAAGCTCTGGATCCTGAATATCTACGCGTTGATTGCCGCCGGCCTGTTGCTGGGCATGGGCACACTCGGGGATCGCCTGGGGCACAAGCGTCTGTTCCTCGGCGGGCTGGTTGTGTTCGGCCTGTTCTCGCTCATCGCGGCCTTCTCGCCCTCGGCCAATGTCTTGATCGGCGCCCGAGGTGGCCTGGCCGTCGGCGCGGCGATGATGATGCCCGCCACCCTGGCGCTGATCCGGCTGACGTTCAGCGACGCACGCGAACAGGCCATGGCCTTTGGTGTGTGGGCGTCGGTGGCCTCCGGCGGCGCGGCGCTCGGTCCGGTCGTGGGCGGCTTGCTGCTGGAGCATTTCTGGTGGGGCTCGGTGTTTCTGATAAACGTGCCGATTGTGCTGGCGGCGCTGCTGCTCGGAACGCTGTTGATCCACGACCATCCGGGCAATGCGCAGCGGCACTGGGACTGGCTGGGGTCGCTGCAGGTGATGATCGGTTTGATAAGCCTGGCCTATGCCGTCAAGGAACTCGGCAAGCGGTCGCCCTCCTTCGCGGCCATGCTGGTGGCGCTGCTGCTGGGTGCGTTGTTCCTGACGCTGTTCATTCGACGTCAGCACCGGGTCGCACAGCCGATGCTGGAACTGTCACTGTTCGCCATGCCGCTGTTCAGGAATGCGGTGATTGCGGCCGTCGCTTCAGCCGTCGCGTTTATCGGCATGGAACTGGTGTTCAGCCAGCGTCTGCAATTGGTACTGGGGATGTCACCGTTGCAAGCGGCACTGTTTATCCTGCCGCTGCCCCTGGGTTCCTTCGTGGCCGGGCCACTGGCCGGCTACTACCTGTCGCGCCTGGGCAACCGGCGCATGCTGTTCTGGACCTTGCTGTTCTCGGCGGCCGCCATGCTGGCGTACCTGTTGCTGCACAACGCGGCGGTACCGCTGCAAATTGTCAGCCTCGCCCTGCTGGGCATGGCCATGGGCGCGGCGCTGACGGCGGCGTCCAGCACCATCATGCTCAGCGTGTCCACGGACAAGGCCGGCATGGCCGCGTCCATCGAGGAAGTCTCCTTCGAACTGGGCGGTGCCGCCGGCGTGACACTGGCAGGCAGCCTGTTGTCGGCGATATATGCCTGGTCCGCCAGTTTGAGCATGCCAGCCCGGTTGAGCCTCAATCCCCTGACGTTCGAGAGCCTGGACGACGCGCTGCTGGTGTCGGCAACGTTATCGAGCGATGACGCGGCGCTCCTGACAGGGGTGGCCCGTTCGGCGTTCGATACGGGCTTCGTGGCCGTACTCGCGGTACTGGCAGCCCTGCTGTTGATCGCGGCGCTGCGGGTCCGGCCCGGCCGGCAAGCAGCGGTCATGCCGCGAGCGTAGAAAAATGACCGAACCGGGCTCGTTAAAACCCCAAGGCCGGCCGATATATGACATACCCAATAAAAAGCCAGTGGCCCAGGCCAATGACTGGTCAACCGGCACGCTGTTCACTAGCGAGATACTCCGATGCTCGACACGCTCTCCATCCGCTTGAAAATCATCTTGCTGTCCGGCTTGTGCCTTCTGGGCGTGATCGGCCTGATCGTCAGCATGAACCTCTACCAGGGCAACCAGAACAGCCGGTTGATCGGTACGTCCAGCAGCAAGATGCTGACCGACAGCGGCGAGAACCTGCTGCTGGCCAAGGCCGCGGAACAGGCGGGCAATTTGCAGCGCGCCTTTGGCAACAACCTGTTGCTGATAACCGCCCTCTCCGACCAGACGATCCAATTACGGAACATGGCCGCCCAACGCGGCTTGCCGGCCGCGACGTTGCGCGAGGAAGTGAACCAGAGCCTGAAGACAACCTTCGAGCACAACCCGCAGATATTGGGGCTGTGGCTGGTTTTCGAACCGAACGCGCTGGAAGGCCAGGACAGCGAGTTCGTCAATGACGCGGCGCGCGCCTCCAATGAAAAGGGCCGCTTTTCCAGCGCCTGGAACCGCGGTGGCGGCGAATCGTTGAACATCCTTATTCCCGAAGCCGATTTGCACAAGACCGAGCTGAGCATCAGCGGCACCCCCTATAACAGTTGGTACACCTGCCCGCGAGACACAGGACGCACCTGCCTGTTGTCGCCTTACGCCGATACCCAGGCCGGGCAAGTGCAACTGATGACCACGCTGTCGACACCGCTGATTGCCGATGGCAAGGTCATCGGCACCCTCGGTGTGGACCTCGCACTCGGCGCCCTGCAAGCGGCGGCGAGCGATGCCCAGCGGACGCTGTTCAACGGCTCGGGCAGCATGCTGATTGTGTCCGACAGCGGCGTGCTCGCGGCCTACAGCAAGGACGCAGGCCAGGTCGCCAAACCGGTCAACGTCACGTTGGGCGAGCAAGGCAAGACGATACTCGCGGCTGTGGCGCAAAAAAAACCGGCGGTGCTGGCCGAGAATGACTTGATCCGTGCCGTCTACCCCGTCGCGCCCATCCCCGACGCGGCGGCGTGGGGCGTGGTCATCGATTTGCCCAAACAAGTCTTGCTGGCCGACTCGATCGCGCTTCAGGCCTTGCTTGACCAGACCCAAACCCGCGACACGCTGGAGTCGCTGCTGGTGGCCATCGGCGCCGGGTTGCTGGGCCTGCTGCTTATCTGGCTCACCGCCTCCGGCGTGACGCGCCCGATCAACAGTGTCGCGCAGATGCTCAAGGCAATTGCCAGCGGCGACGGCGACCTGACCCAACGCCTGCACTACAGCAAGAAAGATGAACTGGGCGAACTGGTGAACTGGTTCAACCGTTTCCTCGACAAACTGCAACCGACCATCGCGCAGATCAAGCAGAGCATCACCGATGCGCGCGGCACCGCCGACCAATCCTCGGAAATCTCGCGGCAGACCAGTGAAGGCATGCAGGTGCAATTTCGCGAGATCGACCAGTTGGCAACCGCGTCCAACGAAATGAGCGCCACCGCCCATGAAGTCGCCCACAGCGCCTCGAATGCGGCCCAGGCGGCACACGGTGCCGACCAGGCGTCGAGGGACGGCATCAGCCTTATCGAGCGCAGCACCCGCGACATCACCGCCCTGGCCAGCGAGGTCAGTAAGGCGGTGAATGAAGTCGAGGCCCTGGCGGTCAACAGCGAGCAGATCGGTTCGGTGCTGGAAGTGATCCGCAGCATTGCCGAGCAAACCAACCTGTTGGCACTCAACGCGGCGATTGAAGCGGCGCGCGCCGGGGAAAGCGGCCGGGGGTTTGCGGTGGTAGCCGATGAAGTGCGCAACCTGGCCAAGCGCACCCAGGATTCAGTGGAAGAAATCCGCCTGGTGATCGAGCGCATCCAGACCAGTACGCGCGGCGTGGTCGCCACCATGTATTCCAGCCAGACACTGGCCCAGGACAACGCCGGGCAGATCCACCAGGCCCTGCAGGCCCTGAGCAAAATCAGCGAGGCGGTCACGGTAATCAGCGACATGAACATGCAGATCGCCAGCGCGGCGGAAGAACAAAGCGCGGTGGCCGAAGAGGTCAACCGAAACGTCTCGACCATCCGCGGGGTGACCGAGACCCTTACCGAGCAGGCCGCCGAGTCGGCGCAGATCAGCAGTCAGCTCAACGCACGGGCCAATCAACAGATGACACTGATGGACCAGTTCCGCGTATAGCGCACGGCGCCAGGGTGGCGCGTGACGTCTGGGACGGCAACTCGGCGAACAGCGCATGGTACTCGGCCGCGAAATGGCTGAGGTGGTAAAACCCCCATTGGGCCGCTGCGTCGCCAATCGAGAGGCCCGCGGCCTGGGTGGACATCAAGCTGCGGCGCACGCCATTGAGCCGCACGCAACGCAGGTAGTTCAGGGGCGTGGTCTCGGCCACGGCGCGAAAACTGTTCTGCACGGTGCGCCGGCTCACCTGTAGGCGTTCGCACAGTTCGAACACACTGGGCACGTCGAACTGCCCGGCAGCCGCCATACGGTGGCATTTCTCGACGATAAAACTGCGTGTGGAACTGGGCGTGCGCTGCTGCTTGTCGCAGGCCGGGTCGGCCATCAGTTGCACCAGCTCATCGAGCATGGCCTGTTCCAGCGCCTGTTCATGTTGCCGCTCCTGCACGCTGTCGTGAGTCCCATCGGCCATGGCCTGGGCGAACAGCGCGAGCAAGCGCCGACGGGCCTCGGAGAAACGCTGGCTGGACACCCTGATAACCGGCTGGCGCAGCAACAGGCTGACGTCCTTCGCCGATGCCGTTTGCGCCAGTGCCTGCTCGAACAATTCTCGCTCGAAGGTAATCGACAGCAGCTGCATGCCCATCGGCATATGGAACATAAACTCCTCGCCGCCGTGCAGAAAGAACAGGCTGCTGTCGTCCACCTCACGCCCCTGCATGCGCATCGAACCCGGCACGTTGATCGGCACCGCGAAGCACATCTTGCCGCGCGGCGCGACGCCGTGTTGCACGACACGCTGGTTGATCTGTTCGAGGAAAACGTGGCAACCGCCCGTGGTCAGCTGCATCAGCGTACTCTCGGTCGAGCCGGCGGTTAACTGGTTGTAGTCCTGGTTCCACTGCTGCACGTTGGCGGCATGAACGTGCACGTCCTTAAAATGACCGGTGCTATTATTTCTCATAATGAGCGACACCTACTAATTATTTATTCTTTTAAGGCGTTTTTATTTCTTTATATTCTCACATAAAGCAATTTATGCAAATTCCAGCGCCATTTAAAGGGCACGCCGAATGACCTGCGCCAGCACGCCCATGTGCCGATTCGGGCTACCTGCCTGGCGCCCGCTACGGAGATGATCAACCCCACATAAAACACCCTTGCAGAGAATCCGTCATGAGTGAAGCCCAGCTTGCAGCCCTCCATTTTGCCGATGCACCGCGAATCACCTCCAGCGCGCTTCCCGGGCCCAAGACGTGCGAGGCCCTGGCACTGTCGGCGCGCACCGAGTCCATGGCACGCGGCGGCGGGCGCATGCCGATCGCCATGGACCGCGCCTTCGGCGCCACCTTCAAGGATCCCGACGGCAACACTTACATCGACCTGTCCGCCGGGGTCGGCGTGAGCAGCGTGGGCCGTTGCCACCCCAAAGTGGTGCAGGCCATTCGCGAACAGTCCGAAGTGCTGATGCATGCCCTGGAAATCAACAGCACCCGCCGCACCGAGCTGGCCGCCAAACTGTCCGAAATCGCCCCTGACGGCCTGCGTGGCGATTGCATTACCTTCTTCACGCAAAGCGGCAGCGACGCATTGGAAGCCGCCATCAAGTTCGCCAAGCGCATCACCGGGCGGCACCAGATCATCGCCTTCCATGGCGGCTACCACGGTGTCTGGAACGCCTCGGGCTCGCTGACAACCGGCACGGCCTACCGCAAGGGCTTTGGCGCACAGATGTGCGGCGTGATTCACGCGCCCTACCCTTACGCCTACCGCTTTCCCTTCGACACCACCCACAAAAGCGCCGAACAGATCGCCGGCGACTACATCGACTATCTGCTCAATACCCCGTACACCGCCGCCGATGACGTGGCGGCCGTGATCGTGGAACCGGTACAGGGCGAAGGCGGCTACGTGCCGCCCTCGCCGGAGTTCCTGCAACGGTTGCGCCAGGCCTGCGACCGCAGCGGCACCTTGCTGATTGTCGATGAAGTGCAATCCGGCGCGGGTCGCACCGGCAAGATGTGGGCGGTCGAACATTCCGGCGTGAAGCCCGACATGCTCACCTTCGGCAAAGGCATCGGCAGCGACCTGCCGATGGCCGGCCTGATTATGCGCTCGGACCTGGCGGCGAAGATTCCCGACGGCTCTATGCCCAATACCTTCGCCGCCAACTCGCTGTCCGCGGCCGTGGCGCTGACCAACATCAGCATCCTCCAGGACCCCGATCTCGACCTGCTCAACCGTGCCCACGCGCTGGGGCTGGAAGCCCAGGAACGTATCCGTGGCTTCAACAGCCCGCTCGTGGGGGAAGTGCGCGGGCGCGGCCTGATGATCGGTATCGAACTGGTCGAAGACTCCGTCAGCAAAGCGCCCCTGGCGGGCGAGAAGATCGGTCAGTTGATGGGCTACCTGCTCAACCACGGCGTCCTGATGATCCCCTGTGGCCGCTACAGCAACGTGATGCGCGTGATGCCTTCGCTGACCATTTCCCGCGAGCTGTTCTTCAAGGCCCTGGATATCTTCGGCGACGCCCTGGCGTCCCTCAAGGCCTGATCCTGCCCTCTTATGGAACACAAAAAATGACTGAGCACTTGAAGCATTTCATCGCTGGCTTGGCCGTCGACAGTTCCGACGGCCGTCGCCTCGACCTGATAAACCCGGTGACCGAACAGGTGTACGCCAGCTCCGCGCGCGGCACGGCCGAGGACGTGGACCGCGCCGTGGCAGCCGCGTACAGCCAGCTCGAGGGCGGCGCCTGGAGCCAGCTCGACGGCGCACAGCGTGGCCGGCTGCTGTCGAAGCTGGCCGACCTGGTAGAGCGCGACAGCGAATTACTCGCCGACCTGGACGCCAACGCCATCGGCCGCTCGCCCATCGAACCACGCCGGATGGACCTGCCCAACGCGATCGCCAATCTGCGCGCCGCGGCCGGCTGGGCCAACCAGCTTGAAGGCCGGACCATTCCCAGCGGCGGCTACTTCGGCACCCGGACCCTGTCGTACACGGTACGCGAGCCGGTGGGCGTGGTGGGTGCCATCGTGCCCTGGAATTCGCCGCTGATGATAACGGTGTGGAAGCTCGCCGCCTTGCTGGCGGCAGGCTGTACGGTGGTCATCAAGCCTTCGGAAGAAACCCCGCAATCGGCGCTGCACCTGGCGGCGCTGGCGCAGGAGGCGGGTTTCCCGGACGGCGTAATCAACGTGGTCACCGGCTACGGCAACGAAGTAGGCCGGGCCCTGTGCGAACACCCGCGCATCGCCAAGATCAGCTTCACCGGCAGCCCCGAGGCCGGACGCGAGATCCAGCGCACCGCCGGCGTGCTGTTCAAGCGCGTGGCCCTGGAGCTGGGTGGCAAGAGCCCGCAGATCGTGTTCGACGACGCGTCCTTCGACGACGCCTTGCGCGGCTGTGCACTCGGCCTGTTCGCCAACCAGGGCCAGGTCTGCGCCGCCGGTTCGCGCATTCTGGTGCAGCGCAGCATCGCCGAGCGTTTCGGTGCGGCGCTGGCCGAGGCTGCTCAGGCGGTGAACGTGGGCGACCCGCGCCAGCCCGGCGTCCAGATGGGCCCGGTGGCCAAGAAAGCCCAGTTCGAGCGCGTCAACCGCTACATCCAGCTCGGCATCGACGAGGGCGCCGTGCTACTCGCCGGCGGGGTATCGAGTCCTGAACGGGGCTGGTTTGTGCGGCCGACGATCTTCGCCCATGCGCGCAATGACATGGCGATTGCCCAGGACGAAATCTTCGGCCCCGTGGGCACGCTGATCGCCTTCGACAGCGAAGAGGAAGCGATCGCCCTGGCCAACGACTCCAGCTACGGCCTGGCGGCCACGGTATGGACGACCGACCTGTCGCGCGCGCACCGCGTCGCGGCGGCGGTGAAGGCCGGCGCCGTGGGCATCAACTGCTGGAGCCCGCTGGACGCCAACCTGCCCTGGGGCGGCCTCAAGACCAGCGGTATCGGCCGTGAAGGCGGGTTCAGCGGCGCGCTGGCCTACACCGAGGAAAAAGTGATTACCGTGCTGCTGCCTGCCTGAGCGTACTTTCCGCACTGACCGCGCCACCCTCGACAAGGGTGGCCCTTCAAACGTGCATAGAACCGTGGAGAGCCTTATATGACCCCATTAGATCAACCGACAATAGATCGGTACCCAACCGCCCTGCGCGTATTGCACTGGGTACGTGCCGTACTGGTCCTGGGCCTGCTCTGGGCAGGGTGGCACATGACCGGCCTGAACGATGAAGTGCCGAGCAAATACGAGCTGTATTACCCCTGGCACAAATCCTTCGGGTTACTGACGTTTCTGCTGGTGCTGACCCAGATCACCCTGCGCTGGCGGGCACCGAGCATTCCGCAACCGCTGGAGACACTGACACCGTACGAGCGGATCCTTTCCAGACTGACGCAACGTGCAATGTATGCGCTGGTAGTGATCGTGCCCTTGATGGGGTACTCCATGTCGAGCACCTACACGATGAGCGACGGCGTGTTCTTTTTCGGGGTTAATTTGCCGGAGCTGCTGCCCAAGAATGACGATTGGTTCGCCGTGTTCCAATGGCTGCACAAAGTCCTCGCCTACACCCTGCTGGCGCTGATCGTGCTGCATGTGGTGGGTGCGCTCAAGCACCGGTTTTTCGACAAGGACCCGCGCAAAGACGTGCTGCGTCGCATGCTATGAACCAGGAAGGCGTTGGCGCAGGATGCCAACGCCTCGTTAGATATCGCTTGAAACGGAGCCCACCAAGGGTCTGGTGCTTGCGAAAGCAGCTCTGGAACATGAATGAGCTTTAGCACAGCCGGCGTCGATCTGGTGCGTCAGCAGGCCTGCGTCCATGGCTCTGCGCACCACCACACGTACCATGTGATAGGCCTCGCGAAACGACAGATCCGCTTCCTGCACTATCAAGTGTGCCAGCTCGATGTTCGGCGCCGCGCTGCGCAACACCAGGTAGAGGAGTTTCAGGCAGCGCAGGCTTTCTTCCACCACCTACCAGAACCCACGGGCGCCCTCCCGGTCGCCGTCGCCGGTATGGGAGAAATTGCTTCCCTTGATGCTGATGCTCGCCCCCCATCAGCAGACCGACGATATGCCCGCTGCGCCCCTTGAGATACTCCAGCACCGTCGGATTTTTATTCTGGGGCATGATGCGATGTCGCGGCGACGCTGTCAGGAAAGTCGATTGGGCTAAAATCCTGGGTGCTCCAGACGAAATAATCTTGGGCCACGCGACCCCAGAATAAAGCGGCCAAGAACCGCTCAAAAAGAGTGGCTGTCTAAAAAGGGTGCCCTCGGGAACGAGGGCACCTCCACCAAGGAGCAAAAGTGGAAACTATTCCAGGCGCACGGATGAAACGCTCTGCCGGTTTCTAGTGCTGACTGCGTTATTTACGTCATGCTTTTCTTTGATCAAGCTAGATCTCGCAAGAAGTACAGAACGTTTGCCAGGCAAAACTCGGCGATCCGACGGTGAGCTATGGCGTGTGCAGGGATACAACTTTATCTAAACGGCGAGGAACAAAAACAGGTGACATCAGTCACCTGCCAGGTATCAAAATGTCGTAGCAAACACCAACTGGGTGTACACATTTGTATCGTTGTTACCCAACTGCGTCCCCCCCTTCTCTGCACTCTTGTCTGGCTGGTAGATGCCTAACAACGGCAAAACGGTCAGGTGCTGATTAACGCGCCATTCGGCATACAAGTCGATTTCATGACCATCGGTGTTACTCACGTTACGATCGATGGTGTCGTAATTAAAGTACATGGCTCCGAGGGTCAGGCTTTCCAAAGGATTGACCTTGAACGTAACATTCTGGATACGAGCGTTATTGTTGAAGGGGCCGGCATAGTTACTGGCCACTTCACCCTGGAACCATGTGCCGTAGCCACGACCCGTCCCATAAAACAAGGTGTCATAACCCTCTGAAAAGCGGCTGTAGCGATAGCTGGCGCTCGGCTTCCACGGAGCATCAGCAAAGGTCCACCCTGCTTCCAGATACCAAGCGTCCTCATTCGCCGCATTCGGTTTGTTTTGCCTGGCGTATTCACCCGACAAAAACAGTTTTTCCACGCCCGCATTACCCACTGCGCGCACGCTGTAGGTCTTCATGCCTTCACGCTCAAGCTGCAGGGGCGAAGCGTACTGTTCAGCGATTTTCGTGGTATTGATGTACGTCAGGCCAACCGTACCGGCTGCAGCCACGTGTTCCAGCGTACCGACGTACATCTCGGTATTGGCCTGAGAGGGGTTATCGGATTTAAGCCACATCAGATCGCCACGCCAGCCCTCTTTACCGCCAATGCGCAACACGGCTGTCTTATCGAACGCTTTGCGGGCAGCCACGTAGAAAGCACCTCCACGATTGTACTGTCCGTCGCCGAGGCCGCGACCTGCACTGAAGGCATCGCCCTGAATAAGGAAGCCGTCGCCCACTGCAATATTCTGTCGACCGAATGAAAAGTCGATGCCGTCTTTGCCAAGGACTTCAACTAGGTTGCCCGAGCGCCATCCCAAATAAGCATCTTCAATCTTGGTGGTGCGCTCAGATCCATCTGTGTAGCCAGCAGCGTCCCCGTCCCCCCAAGTGGCCGAACTGACCAGTGAGAAGGCACCATAGGCCGTCCCTGCGCCTCGCAATCCCTGATCGCCGCTCACGCCGTACTTGATGTAGCCCTCTCGCCATGAGGACGCCCCCTGTGTTAACCGGCCAGAGGCTGGATAACTTTCACGACTGTGGAAAACGCCAAAAACCGCATCCAGGTTAGCATTGAGATGGGTGTCATCTCGGGAAAAAAGCTCATAAGCGCCCGCGGGAGTTGTTGCATTGAACAGTGCAGCGAGGGTACAAAAGTGAAGCAGGGAATATCGACGCATGGTTGCATTTCCATTTTTTTTATTGGGTTAAGCGATACATTCAATGGGCTATTCCTCACCTGCATTTAAATGCCGCCAGGATTCTGCAGTCGTTGGGGTAGTCAATGGGAGCTACCGATTAATAGTTGCGTAGTTTAAGTTTTAAACATCTGTTGCGTTTTTTTAAATCTTCACCTCCTCGCGATAGCTTGCTTGAATACCTCTCTAGCAGGCCTAACATGAGCATTATTATCTTTACAACAATCGAGTCTGACGTGCTTTTTCTGTAGAGCCTGTGCCACGTATAAGAAGGGCTAAAGATTTAAGTATGCTGACCCAACAGAAAACACCCGCTTCTATAGAGACTGATATTTAAATCTATAACCGACACCCTCAGTAGACCCTGTTCAACCCCGACAAAGTGCCTTCCGATCAAAACGCTTGGCGAGTATCAGAAGGCACCGCTCTTATAGCCGGCAGAAACAGTGCGGGCACTCCTCGTCTCCGGCACCCGAACTGTTAACTTAAAGTATATAACCTATCCCGGCGAGTGCGTCGTCAGCGTTGATCAAACGAATCAACTTACGCTGAATTTTGAAAGTGTCACTAACGCGCTCAAGCTCGTAGACGATGTCCGCGCTGTAATGTTTGAGCGAGTCCTTACGGAACTCGCGCACGTTTTGCGCGCAACGGACCGTCACTTTTTCATCGCTTTCGAACAGCACACGAAAACGTGACAGGGTGCGCACGGTACGCGGCTGCGGGCTGGTGGAAATCGAATCACCTCCGGTCAGACGCTGGATTCGTAACTGACGCATGTGATGATCGTCATAGGCGTAGTTGAGGGTGTTTTCGAAGTCTTCTTCCTTGGGATTGATCGGGATAATGTAAGTACCCTTTTCGTTCCACAGGCTCAACCAGGTGTCGAATTCGCCATGGTCGAGCATGTCGCCTTCAGCCCAGATAAAAGCGGTGACTTGGTTCAGTAATTGCAGGTTCATTTACTTAGTCTCTGCCGTCATCATCTTTTTCCACTGCTGGTAAGCAGCTCGCATGCCGGTCTCGGCGCTTACGTCGCTGACCAGCCCGTCTTCGGTCGGTATCTCACCCGGCAGGCCACGGTTCAACATGATCCACAGGTCTTCGCCAGCACTGGCGCCTTTCTGCACACGCTCCCAGGCTTCGGAATCGTCCGGAGTACCAAAGCCCATCGGACCCTGGAAGTGCTCATGCAAACGCAGGCGGTAGCGGTTGGCTATAGCAGGGCCGCCGTCCATGGTGATTACCGAGTGATGAATTTCTGTCTCTGTCACCGATATCGGTTGCAGCGCGCGGAAAAACGCCATGGAACAGGCAACGTTGGGGAACAGGTTAAGATTGAAACCCGAGCCACCGACAGCACGAACAATACGGCGCACTTGCTGCTCTTCGATACCGTCTTCGCGCAATTGCGCAGCAAGCTCCTCGAAGCGCTCCGGAATCGGTTTGTCGAGATCGGCTTCAAGATCCACCAGGTCGGGGATCATCACCATTACGCTGTGCCCGTTACCAAGGTCTTCGACGTAACCCGGCCCTTCAACGAAGTCGAACAGTTTGAGGGTTTGCTCATCAACCGATGCCAGGAACGACTTGTGAACCAGCGGGAAGTGGTAAGCGTCTGTGGTATTTTCCAACTGGATTTTCCAGTTGCCCGGAAAGCGGAAACGGTGCTCGCCTGGGACCTTGATCGGGTAACCGGCGCCCTGTTTCATGAACAGGTCGATCCATTTCTTGGCAGGCCCGAGGAAGTCGACCAGTGGTTCGATGTCATCCTTGAGAGTGGCAAACAGCATGCCCGCATATTCTTCAACACGCAGGCTGACCAGAGGCAGCTCGCCCTTATCCAGGCAATCACCGTAGCTTTCAGGGCTCGGCACACCACGCAGTGAACCATCCAGCGCGTAACTCCAGCCGTGATATGGGCAGACAAAGCTGTTGGTCTTGCCCTTCTTGTGTTCGCATACCGTAGCGCCGCGATGGCGGCAGCGGTTGAGGTGCACATGGACCTGTTTCTTGCGGTCGCGCACCACGATCACCGGCTGCTTACCGATGTAGGTGCTTTTGTAGCTGCCCGCCTCCGGGATCTCGCTGACGTGCGCGACCCAGACCCAAGTACTGTAGAAAATCTTTTCCAGTTCCATGTCAAACAGCTTGGCGTCGGTGTACAACGAGGTGTGCACGCGGTCGTGCTTGATCAAGCTTGCGGGTTCCATATCAAGCCCGACAACGTTAATTAAATCGCTCACAATTAGTTACCTTTCTATCGCAATGTCACGAGAGTTATTTTGAAATAACCTTAAGCCCGCACCCACAGCTCATCAACCGCCGACCGCGAGAGGTTTATTGTTTTAAAGACAACAAGCGTCAGCCCACCTGGATCAAGCTTAACGGTGGTGTAGGCATGGCCTATATCATTTGATTCCGGACGAGTCGGCTTTCCTGAAGCGTCCCTTGATTATCCCGTAGAGAAACAAGACAACTAGAAGTAATGGAGTGCCATTGACCCAGGCAGATTCACTGCCCGTCAGCATGCCGTAATTGTCGTAGATGAGATAAACGGCAGTACTAAGCCCAGCCAGTGCGATGAGTGGGCTGAGTAACGTTTTAAAATACCGTTTATCGTTGGCTTTTTTGAAGTGAACAACGACCCCCAATGTGACAAATGTCTGAAGCCCTATCAATCCAAGCGTCGACAATGCCACCGTTACGGGAAACAAAAATACAAAAGCGTCATAGCCCAGGGAGGAAGAGACGATAATGGTCAGTGCAACGAGCACGGTCACAAGCAGACTTGCATTGGCTGGAGATTTTTTCGTTTCATGAACATGTGAAAGAACATTCGGCAAGTGCCTGTCTTTGGCCAAAACTTGAACATACCGCGTCGCAGCATTATGCAGTGACAACAAACAGCAAAAGTTGCTGGTGCACAGCATGAGAGAAACAATTGTCGCCATCGTGCTACCCAAACGAGTCGTGAACAAATTAATGACCAACCCGCCCTTCGCTATTGCTGCCTCGTCCTTGATGGAGTCAAACCCAACCTCACCGATGATCAGCCAGATAATGATCAAATAGGCGACGCCTACCAAAACGACCGCCAAACGAGTGGCATGCGGAATGGTTTTTGCTGGCTTCCTGGCTTCCATCGCATAAAGCGCGGCGGACTCAACACCGAGGAATGATGCCAGCGCCACCATGAGCCCAACCCCCAGCCCCGGCAGCATTATTGCGTCTACCGAGATGGCTTGAACCGGGAAGGCGTTAAGACCTTTATCCAAGAATATTGAAATACCCAGTAGAAAAAGCACAAAGAACTCTGCAAGCACCAAAGGCACGAGGATCTTTGCGGCAAAATCAATATTCGCCCGACCCAGGTAACAGATCGCCCCCACGTATAAGACGGTCCATGCTGCCCAACCGATATCAATACCAAACCCTTGCATGGTCATATTCGTGTAATACCCGGACGCCACGGCAATCGCCGTGGTAATCGCCAGATAAGAGGCTAAGGCGACCCATGCCGCCCCCGTGCCTACGCCCCGTCCAAAGATCACCGTGAGGTACTTGTAAAATGCGCCGGCCCCCGGGATCGCCCGGATTAACTCGCCATACCCTATCGAGAAAAAAATCATCAGAATTCCTGCCAGCAGGAATGCTCCGGCAAGGCCAGCGCCATTACCGTGCTCAAAAGCAATGGGGGCTGCTGTAAGAACGGCCCCTAACGGTCCTGCGGCTGCAATCACCAATAACGCGATTTTATAAGCACTTAGATTACCTTCTAATTGCTGGCCGCCTGTAGGCACATCTGCAGATAGGGGCTCGGATAGCTCTGTCATCCCAATTCTCCACTCTAATTATTTTATGAATAACGGAAATAAATCGATGCAGCAGCGTCCTTGCGGACCAACGCGAGCGCTCCTCAAGCGCAAACGATACCTGCCCGCTGCCCCTGAAAACCGCAGCCTGGCCATTCTTTATATCGCCCTTCACTCGTTGCCGAGTTCATCAAACTCTTATCTTGCCAAAAGGCGTGTACTCAGAAACTCAAACCAATCACTTGTCTTCGATGACACGATTCATGACGCCTATTCAACGAGGCATCAATGTGCAGTGTATATTCCTGGCCTTGGCAAGCGGATTGAATCTGGTTCAAGCGTATCCTTCTAATTGTCGGCGCGATGTAGATTGCGCATCACACGTAGCCGGCTTCATAGGGGTATACGGCCTACCGGTATCCTTGCAGTACTTCGTCGCGAAAACGATGACACCGTAAGCGACATTCGTTGTACAGATTGCAACGCTGCAACCTTTTGAGTGACATCCCTGATCAGGTCCTTGGTCGCCCGAGAAGGAACTGAGTCACTTTTTGCTTGCACCGCCTGCTGATTGCACCGCCTGACCCGCGTGCTTGCTGCGCTCGATGACGAACGCTGATTTATTCAAAGGAACGCGCCAGCAATGGCACACAGACGTGCGTCGTCACCCTTTGCCCCGATGAGTTGCAGGCTGGTTTTAATGGAGGAACCCGGATAGGGAATTGGCACACTCAATGCCGGGTGCCCGCTCAAGTTGAACGGCCTGAGGAAGCGCGTCAGATCGATCACCGATTCACCCTTGCATACATCAACCAATAGCGGTGGCAGACGAGGCAAACTCGGAAGGACGAGTGTATCGAAGCGTTCCAGCAAATGGTCTACTTGTTCGCTGAATGCCATGCGCACCGCATGCGCAGCTTGTACGGCTACGGCATCAGTGTTGGCCGCACGCAGTAACCTCGCCTCAATATCGGCACCCAGTAAAGCCTGGCCGGTGTAATGACCATAGGCAGCCCACGTTTCAGCATTAATGACGGTCAATGCAGCTTCGAATGCCTGATCAAGAAGCGGCAGCGTGACGACTTCCCAGGCCCAGCCGCGACGATTCATCTCGTCCCGTATGGCTTGCTCAATCGCAGGATCGCAAGAGACATTGACTAAACCTACCCGGAATTTCCCGAGAGGCTTATGCGCCGAGAAAGTTGAGTCCATTGAAGTCATCGCAGCCACGAGCGTCTCGAGATCACGAGCCATGGGTCCTACAACATCAAGAGAACTGGAAGCCGGATACACACCGTGACGACTCAAACGACCGAACGATGGCTTGAGACCCAAGACCCCACAGCAGGCAGCCGGCATGCGCACAGAACCTCCTGTATCAGTACCCAATGCCACATCCACATTTCCCTGAGCAACGATGACCGCTGAGCCACTGGAAGAGCCACCAGGTATCCGATCCGGTGCCTGTGGATTAATTGGCGTTCCAGCCCACTCGTTGATACCGGTCACACCGAAAGCCAGCTCATGCAGCACAGTCTTGCCAATGATTTGCCAACCATCGTCGAGAAGCGCCTTCACAACAGTTGCATGGTTTTGGGCTGGCGGGGCGTGTTCGAAAGCACGACTCCCACACCGTGTTGGCCAACCTGCCACATCCAAAGAATCCTTGATGGCGACCGTCCGACCTGGCCCCCCGATGCAACCTTCAATGACCAGCGGGATCACAGTGACGCCCCCTGGCCATTCTCGAGACGAAAGGCATCAACGCGTTCAGTTGAAAAAGAGGAGATGCGCCAGGCGTCTGCCTCCCAGAGAAATTCCACGCTGAGGGCGGCGACAATTGATCCTGATTGGCCAGACTCGTAGCGACTGAGTTGCTGCATTACCCATCGGCCTTTGGCTTGAAAACCATCGACAGATATCTGCTCACCGGAAAGAAAGTGCATATTTGACAGAAAGTGCGGAGCCGGTGGCAGGTAACTCATGAGCATCTCCACTATCGCTTTGCGTCCGCGTACACGACCAAACTTAAGGGCATACCGAGATCCGACCCCCTGCCAAACTGCGTCCTGGCAGAACAATTGGCCCAGCTCGCTTTCACGTGTTTCAGGCCCGGGAACGTCGCACAAAAACATATACCGATTCAGTAAATGGCGAACCGCAGATTCGGCCTCAAGTACCCGAATACGCTCTTCCAGCAGGGAAATGTCAGAAATGGGGGAAATCATGAAAAGGCTCCTGTCGAATCTGCAAAAACAAGACAAGGAAATTACTGACATAGAAATCGGGCCACAATCACAGCAACCAGGGATCATGTTGCTTTTTAGGCAATGATGTTGATCGGAGCTTGACCGGAATAGCCGCTATACCCTGATAGCGCAAGCGTTGTCATTACCACAACAAGTGTCGCCTCGAATGTCATCGAGTTCAAAAAAACGAACTGTAGGATAAGCGTGGTCTGTTACCTAGTTTAGCTTGAGCGCCAGAACTCATGCCGAATGCTCCAAGGCGGATTTGGAGCAGTTAAGCGCCGAAAAAAGCGCATAACCGTCATGGCTCACCCGATTATTCGAAGGCCCTGCGATTTGGACCGTTCGATTCAGAATGACAACGGCGTTGAAGGTTAGAGCCCAACCGGTCAGATCACGTCCCCGCTGAGAAAGGTTCGTATCAGCGGCAAGAGCAGTATTTCAAAATGAGCATCAACGACTATGCACAACTTACCAAATATTGATTTCATTTACCTCTCCGAACCGGACATGATTCAGGCGGGCGTCACCAATATGGCAGCCTGCGTTGACACGATGGAAGAAATGTTTTCCCTGATGTACCACGGCGACTACCGGATGGCAGGTCCCAATAACAATTC
>NZ_WKDB01000039.1:0-59430 GCF_021606215.1 Pseudomonas sp. PA-5-4B
GTCCCGGTTCGCCAACCTGCGTACAGCTGTCACCCATTCGTTTGGCGACGATAGGTGACAGCTTCACTCTACTGACCGAGGTTTCACCATGAACCAATACATGCCCCTAACGGGTCACGACTGCACCATCCCCGCTCTGCTTATCGACACCAGCGCGCCCCTCGACGTACTCCACGACGCCGCCGCGTATCGTATTCGCGCCGTCACCCAACTGTTGGAAAACCTGGCCTTCCGCGAACAGCTCAGCAGCGATGCTGTGGTGCTTCAAGACTTCGCCCAACTACTGGCTATACCGCTGCGGGATGGGTGTGATTTGCTGGATGTCATTATTCGCAGGCTTAACAGCGCTGACTGACCAAACGGTAAAGTGGGCAAGCTGCAAAGCCCCTTAATTTTCAACCGGCACGAAAAACCAATACCCCGACATGTCGGGGCATTGGTTTTAACGGGTATAGACTGCGGTTTTAAAACGCTGATATTGGCATTCACTCAACGGAATCGAACCTTACTCCAATATTTGCCCCAACTGCCCCAAGGTAACCACGTGGCATCCCCGACAGCAGTATTGGCGAAGTCAGCGCTGCCCTCAGGAACGCTCAGATTTCCCAAAACACCCGTAGTTACAAACATGATTGTATTGGCGTCACCCAGGTCAAAGAGTCTTGTGGCACCTTTGGCTTGCTCCAACACTGGTCCTATTTCGCGAGGAATAGCTGGAATCAGACGCGAAGCCCCACGAGTAGCGAACTCGCCAGATAGATTGCCATAGTCCTTGAACAGCCCCATTCGTCTCAGCGGGGTTATCAGGCTGGGGGCCGCTTTAACTACAAGTTGTCTGGCAGTTGCAGCCGCTGTACGCCCCAGGTAACTCGCCAACTTGAGTACCTTTTGACCGAGCGTCTTCACGCCGCCTGCCGCGCCCGTCCCCAAGGATACCCACGCCAGAACATTGGACAACTCTGGATGGGTCTCGCTGAGGACCACTGAAGCAACGCTTGTCACTAATGAGATCACCGCGAGCCCAATCAATGCGGCATACAAGGGCAATGACAAGCCGCCGCTCATGATAGCCACCAATACGCCGATGCCCCCCCAAAACAGGTTATTGATCAACTTCCCAGCGTCTCCAACGCTGACCGGCGCCGGGAGACTGTCCCCCCAATGGTCACGCAAGCGCCCACTCACCGAGAAGTGACCGCTGGGGTCGTGATGGTTGACGGGCTCGCCTTCTGCGCAATAGGCATAGACGTTACGACCAGCTCTTCGGTCGAAGGGGCTTAAGTCGTCCATCGCGTTAAGACGCATGACGCTCGGGTCATAAAAACGGTAGCCCATGCCCAGCGCAAAATGGCCGGTTGAAGGGTCGCGGTGTTCGCCCTTAAAGCTCAGCATTGAGTCAGTATCTTGCGAAAAATGCTCGCCGTAAGCCGTATACGCGTGGTGCTGGCCGGTGCCCGCCGTTGAGTCGTAGGTATATATCACGGTGCCATTGGCATCGCAGAGTAAATACAGGGTTCTGTTCACACCGGAAATCCTGGACCGTTGCAAGGTACAGGCGCTGCTTGCGGGAAGCAGCTCGCGGGCGTCGCCACTGCCGTCCAACGCATACTCACCTATGACACTGTTGCTGTCATACATAAGCTGGGTCTTTTTGCCGTCGTGATCGCGGGTCATCAAACGATCAGTCGGGTCGTAGGTATAGCGGGTGCTCCCGGCTTTTATCAGTCGCCCCAGCCAATCATATTCATACTTTTTACCCGTCTGGTCCTGCGTCACGCGCCCGGCGAGGTCATAACTCAAACTGGCCGTCGATGTGTAGTCGGCATGGCTATTGTCCACTTTAGTCAGACAAAACCCCTTCAGGCCATCGTAGGTATAGGTTGCGGTGTTCTCCCCACCGCTGAAGGTCGTGACGCAGGTGGTGACATTGCCCAGGGCATCATAAGTGAACACTTGTTTGGAGATGTCTTTGCCCTTAGGGTTCTTTGGGCACCATACGCCCGTCGTGAGGCAGGTCCCGAGTCGCCCGCCTGGGGTATAGATGTATTCGCGCCGACCCAATACGGTGTCATATTTTTTTGACTCGGGTAATTTCGATGCGTTGTCGGCGTTTCCCTGCCTAAGTTCGACTGATTTCAACTTTCCATCGTTTTCATAGGCGCTGGCCACTTTAAAATCTACACCTTTCGGGCCGTAAAACATGCGGCTGACTTCACCCCGGCTCCCGTCGTAGGCGTAGTTCACCGTACACAGCACATCGTAGCTACCTTTTTTGTGAATGGACTCCTTCGTAAGTCGACCTTGGTCGTCGGTCAGGTGTTTTGTTAAAACGTCTCCTCCTGTAGTTGTGCAAGGCAACCCCTTTGGCGAGTCGTACTCGAATTCGGCTTTTAAATCCAAGGGGCTAGTAACGCTGAGCAGGCGCCCTTGCGGTGAATAATCAGACTTTATTCTTTTAGTCACACCAGGCTCAGCTTTTACGCTCTGCTCGGTGACACGCAGTGAGAGGTCATGGGAATAACTCAGCAGGTGCTCCCCTTCCGAGGCGGTTGAAATACCCTGAGTCCCATAGGCGTAAGTAAACGTCTTCTCTTCGCCTGCATTAGCGGTTCGGGTCTTGGCCAGGCGATTGCCCAGCTCCTTGATATATTCGTGCTCAAGGATGCTGCCTTGCGCGGTCACCGTTTTTGCCGGCACCTCGCTGGCGCCTGTGTAAGTGAAGGTTTCGGTGCTGGTCCCACGGGTGATGGAGGTGACGCGGCCCCAACTGTCGAAGCTGCGTTTACCCAGGGTGTAGGTTTTATTGTCGACCTCGATGTCCACTTGCTCCGCTTCGGGCTGCAGCCAGTGTTTGGAGCGGGTATAGCGGTAGGCGTAGACCGTGGCGACATCCGTTGCCCCTTTGCCCTTTTCACTGTGGGTTTCGCGGAGCAAGCGGCCGAAGGCATCGTAGCTGTACTCCACGGTAGTGATCCCGCGTTCGCCCTCGGTGTAGAGTGTTTTGACCTGCCGGACACGGTTGTACGTGGCGGTCTGGGTTTGGTAAACATGGCCCTGCTGGTTTTTCCATTCGACCTTACGGATGGTCTTATTCGCGTTGTAGTGGGTGACGATGGCGTGTTTATCCGTGTCTTTTCCGGCCCATTGCGTGCGCGTCAACGCTACCGGATCGTAAACATCAAAGACTTTTCGGCCATCACTGTACGTACGGCAGCGCACTTGACCCCACTCGTCGTATTCCAACTCCTCCCATTCGCTGAGCTTATTATCGGTGTGCTTATAGTGGGTGGTACGCAGTTCGCGCCCGAGAGCGTCATAGCTTACGGCCTTGATGAGTATGTTTTTACCCTGTTCAACCCGATACTCACTGACCACGCGGCCTTGGCCATCGTACAGGCTCAGATGGGTGAGCCCCTCAGGGCCGGTGACCTGCACTTGCGCTAGCGCCGGGTAGGTATAAGTCGTCGTTTGCCTATAGGTTGGACTTTGTGCGCAGGTGGTTAACGTCGCCAACTTGCCGTAAGCGTCATAACCATAGTCGGTGCGGTTGCCATCGGCGTCGACCTGGCGAATGAGACGCCCACTGAGGGTACTGTGAGTCTCTGAAGAGGTGCGTTGGTTGCCCCGCTCATCGGTATCGGTAGTGGTGGTGGTCAGTTCGGTTTCATCAACGCCGCCCAGGGTGTAATCGAAAGAGCGTGCGGGTTCGCCAATAAAGTGATCGGGCCTTACGGTCGCTTGGCTGATGCTTTTTTGGCGCCCATTGCGAAAGTCCTCAGTCTCGAAATAGCTAATCTGTTGGCTCAAGAATGCAACTTTTTCTTCCGCATCATCGGCTGCGAAAGTAGCGCGCAGGGTGCCCGTTAGTTTGCGCGCGCTCAGATTTTCAATAAACTCATCATTATAGATATTACAATGAATTACATTCGACAGGTCAAACTTCCCGAACGCGCGTATCCCTTGCGGTAACAAATCACCATCATAGACCATATCGACGTTAACTCTGCTAGAAGGGAATGTTTTCGTGGAAAAATAATTTGGCGTGAGGGTAAGGGGCTTAGGTATATATCTATCCAGTTTCCTGGACAGTGCAAGCCACAACGTTTTTTCAAAGGGTACGGTTTCGTCGGCATAACCCACTTCACGAGCTACTCCATCCTGAATATTCCTGACAAGTGCACCATCGTCATTCATAACATTTTGAATAACTGTTGAACTTTCCTTTGATTCTTTTTTGTACGTGGTGGTAGTGGTGGCAACACCAACGCTATTGAAGCCACCAAAATCGGGTCTTTGGACATACTCGTAAATTTTTGCGACCTCGACCCCTCCTTGCTTGACGGTTTCCGACTGAACATTATGCTGTGCATCGTACCTATAATGGGTTGAGCGAATAGCCGGGGAGCCTTCGCGTTTAACAGTCACGTAGTTTTTCGAGTTGTCGCCATCGCGCTTATACTCGTAGGTCGTGACAACCGGCGTTCCCTTGCCAGTCGGCGTCAAGGTGTGGGTGCTGGCACAGGGCAATGCGGATAACTTTGGATTGTTCGGGAATTTCAGACCATTGTCTTTGTACTCGACGCTTTCCGTAAGGCCATCAAAGTTGACAGTCTCGTTCAGCAGTCGACCACAGACCGGATGGGGCAAATAGTTGTAAATGGTTTTGCTGCCATCTTCAAGACTTACAGACCGTAAGACAAAGTCATCAATACTCAATGTATAGGAGATTTTCTCCAGACTGTCCGGCCAAAAAATGAAATAAACCATCTCGGGTTTATAATTAGAGCCCATCACAGCGGGAACGTAGACAACCTCGAGCAGCCTGCGACCTCGACCATCTTTAATACCGGTTAACTTAACTTGATAATAAGTTTTTCCATTAATAACGTGAGGTGTTGTTGCCCACGTAAAATATACAAAGTTTTCACCATCCATGGTCAACGACTCAGGCATGTAATCCCCAGAATCACTCTGCAACACCAGCACTTCTGTTCTGCCGTCCTTGCGCACCACTGTAAGTTTGCCATCAGACCATGTTGCAGCAACCGCAGTGCTCTTTATGTTCTTATTTTTTTTGAGCTCAATCGTTTCCCCCGAGTGCAGTGTCAATTTCTCATGGGCTGCTCGCCAGCGGCTCATCCGTAGAGACCAACCATCTCCTAAACCTGCTTCGTTGTTCATAACGGGCGTATAGTTGAGGTCTGTTTTAACGGTTGGTCCGTTGCCGTTATTTCCGATAACCGTGCACATTTGAAGGCAAAGTTCAAACAGGCCAGTGCGGGGGTCCACTGCATTGCGCTCTTGCGTGGTGGCATTGAAGATCGGGTCTGTTCCACTATCGCTGGCGTCCGTGCCCATTACATTGTAAGGATTGTTCATACTCATCTCCTATAAATATGTCAGCCTCTTTTCAAGAGGGTCTATTTCCACCTCGAATCTACACCACCCCACATCGCGAGATAACTGTCAGTTCTCACAGGTAGTTTATATTTATTGGTTCTAACCAAGATGCTTTTAATTTCATCTACCTAACCGTCCACTTCATGCAGTGGGTTCGGCAATAACTTTCCTGCAGTAGGAGAATCGTTGGGCACGGTCGCGGAAAACAACGTAGGCAAAAGCAAAAAAACCAGAGGCTGCCCTAGGCAGCCTCTGGTTTTTAAGCAGTTTGCGTGTTTACCGGACACTCGTGACACGGGGCGTGGGAACGATCTTCCGTGTGGGAGATTCTATGGTTGGGGGGAAGCCCCCAAAACCGCTTTTGACTGGTATTCGCTCTGATTTTTCATGAGCGAAAAGGCGATACGCGCTAACTTGCGGGCAATGATGACCAGGGCTTGAGTTGTTTTCAGGCCCCTTGCCAGATAGCCCTCGTATAAAGGCTTCCAGGCTTCTGACCTAATACCTGCTGAGGCCGCGTTATGCAGCAACCTGCGGATCTCTGAGTCTCCTTTCTTGCTCAACGAACGACGTCCGTTCATTTGCCCAGAGTCGGACACCCTCAAGTCCATTCCCAGAAAAGCAATGTAAGCGTCAGCACTTTCAAACTCTCCTCGTTGAAAGGCCATGGTCAGGGCAACTGCTGAGGGAAAATAGGGGTCAGACCACTATTCTTCTATTCTTTTAACTCATACTTTTTTGGGCGTCCTGACACACCCTACGAAACTCTTTTACCTAATGCGTGCGCGATCTCGGACGCAAACTTCTGATCGCCCAAAACATAATTACCGTTTGTAGAAGATCGGATTTGTTCTATCAGCCCAGGTGAAAGTCGATCATTGAATAAAGACCGGTAAGCTTCGGCTCGTTGCGCGCTGCCGCTACCTAATTCGCTATAAGCCGCATGCGGGCTTATAAAGCCTGACAGCTCGCCCTGTGCGTTTGCCCTATAGCTGGTCCAGCGATAGTCGCCCGGATGAATAACCATACCGGCTCTAACCGGGTTCATTTCGATATATCGATAGCAAGCTAAAACATAGTTTTCTTGTTGAACCAAACAGGAACGGAAACGGCCTTCCCACAACGTACCCGTTCGTTGATATGTTCGATTGACATATTGAACGTAGCGCTGCCCAAGCCCCTTCATAAGCAGCCCAGCCCCTGCGCAGCAGGTGGGAGTCAACAACAAGTGAACATGATTTGTCATCAAGCACAATGCGTGAACTTTACAGCCATAAAATTCAGCAAGCATGGCTAATGTATCAATGTAGAAAATATAGTCTTCATCTGAGTAAAAACACGCAGACCGATTGTTTCCCCGTTGAATAATATGCAACGGGATATCCGGCAGTAAAACCCTAGGACGGCGAGCCATATAAACCCCTAACTGGATAAGAGCTTACAGCTTAGCCGCCCTTCAACAGGCCAACAGAGTGGAATAATTACAAAAAATAAATCATGTTTTTAAAGAGCAACTCTGCTGAACTCTAAAAAATCAAACCGTGGTCTGACCCCTATTTCTCTTTCGCTTTGTACCCTGATGCCGAAACGTTCGGTGGCAAGGGCCGAAATCAGAAAAAATGGCCACTCTACGAAGATTAAGTAAGTGCCATTCAAATCCGTGCCCTTTTTCTGCTCTATTTCCTCCCGGCGCAAATCTGCTCCCAGCCTTTCACGATGGTGCCGGTGTACTTGCCACAGGTCGCTCCTTCCAAATTCGCGTCGAGCGCGTCGCGCTCAGGCGCAAGCCATACCGTGTCGGCCAAGTACACCGCGCACGCTGCCAGCAGCAGAACCACAGCCACGCGCGTCGCCATGTAGCGCGCCGTGGCCCGAGGCGTGCGCAAGCGCTCGAACACAAATGCGAACAGCAGCCCGATGCCACACATCAGGAAACCGCCCAGTGCCGCTCCGAAAGCGCCGCCGGTGGAGCTGTAGAAGGAGCCCCACGCCAACATACAAACGCTGGCACTGACGAACATCAGCAGCAGGCACAACCCCTGCACCAACCGCCATCCGACCACCGCTAAACCTGCGATCTGAACCTCACGTGTCATGGAACCTCGTACCGATATGTGCCGGTTCATTCCAAAAACGTGGTCTGCCCCCTATATCCCCCCGGCATAAAAACCTCTAATAACTAAGTAGCACTGTCGGCGACCAAGGACAGATTTTCATATTTAAAAATTTCGCGCTTATAAAGCAGCACTGCAAACCCGCGGCCTCCACTCTATGTCCCCTGACTTATCAGCGCCATCCAATAATCGTACGTTTCTCGAAGTCGAGCGCTCGTTCTTGAGCCGTCAGCAAGTCCACATGCAAATGCGTTAACCACGCGCACCGGATTGGTGGGGAGTCTCCCGGAGGCAGAGATAACAGGCTGGCCATAATCCGCTTGTTTTTTATTTCCTTTCAACTGAGACCACGTAAGTAACGGATTATTTCTGACAGCGACCTCACCATAATACATACCCACTAGAACAGCCAAAGACCTTTCTTCATCGGACATATCAGATACCTCAACACCCATCGCACTGGCCACTGAGTCCTCAGCGAGTGTGCCGCCTTTTGACGACCGGTTGACCTTGGTCACTTGAGAAGCAAACCACTCTGCTAATACATCCAGAGACTCCGGGGAGAAATCTGCAAGCCAATCCTCATACCCAGGCGTCTGCCACACCGCTTGAATTAATTCATCTAAGCAGTAGGGTTTGTTAAGCATGAACCCCTCATAAAAACCATTGAGTTCCTTCGTGCTCATAGACGCAAAGGCTGTTGTAACTGGCGTATAGGCTGTTGTGAACTTCATTATTAATGCACCTTTATCTTAATGCCCGCCTCGGTCAGTGCCTTTTCTAGTGCTGCCGCAGGGCCAACGCGGCCCGTAACAGGGCTCTTGAAAAAGTTCCATGTTACGCCATTGACTAAACCGCGTCTTAGCAACTCTGCATCTTTCGCGACTTGAAGGGCGGTATTGGCGTCCAGCGACGTGTAACCCACCTTGGACTCATGAGCCATGTTGCCGGGGGCTAACTGGTCGACAACTCGGGCTCCTTGTGTCGTTTGAAAGGTCACTTGAGACTGGCCACCCAGCGGCCTGAGCAGGTCTTCTCCTATCTTGCCTGTTGCTCCGATGTCAGACGACGGATTAGGTGAAACAATTCGCGTTGATCGCTCGCTCGTCAAGGTGTAGTAGTTGCCATTACTGCCCAGGTAAATCTGATTGCCATTGCCATCCAATGTTCCGGTAGCCTTGTAAAGCCCACCGCCTGGCCCTGTCACAGTCCCATCGTTGCCCTGCGTATATCCTTTGGGAATACTGTAGCTCGCGTCGTTTGCGGCCGATTTGCCGGTACCGACAACTTTTGTCTCTCCGGAAATCAAGCCAGACGGGCCTTTATTGTCCCTTAAATACTTGATCGCCTTTTCAAGCTGAACCAAACCCGCTGGGTCGACCTCCCCCGGCAAACGTGTCCTCGATTCGACTTTACCACCACCGGTTGCAGCACCATTTAATAACGACAGCCTATCCATGGACGGGCCCCAGTCTGCAATCTGTTTCGCCAAATGGCCGGCCACGAGCACAGAACGACTTATTAGTTCGGTTTTGTATCCCTCACAGACATCTGTCTGGCACTCGATAGACATCAGCTCATCCAGCGCGACGACTACGCCTGGGAGCTTGTCTTTGGCGAACATCGCGCTGCTAATACCAAGCGCATGCTCTGTGTTATAAATACTTTCCTCATTATAACGTTCTTTATTCCATTTATTTTCCTGACACTGAGTGTCCTTGCCACAGCCGTTCATGTCTGCCGCGAAAGACTTTACATCCGAATGTTCAAGGTAGTTATAAACAGTACCTTGCTGCGCGACCCACCCAGCCACTTCCTGATCTTTCGCAGTACCCCCTAATCCTGCCGCAGCCGTCATTCCGATTAATTGTGAGGTCATCGCAAGAACGCGATCATGCGCTTCGCCTGGAAACATCTCAGCGCCGAATGTTTGTATGAGCGCCTTGTTCGCACCGGCCGCAATCGCGCCCGCTGCAAAATCGCCGCCTGCGGCCTCCGCGATCAACCCGCCCACAATGGCATGCACCGCCACTTTGGTGCTTAGCCCTGTTCCGCTTAATTCGGTACCGACACGTTCATAAATCATTCCGGAAAGAACGCTGGCGGTTAGATCAATGGCTGCCTGACCCACATTTTTAGTAAAGCTGCCGCCGCTCGTTACTGTTCTCAATGCAGAATTGACGGCCAGCTGTCGACCTAAGTCTGATGCCGTCAGGCTGCCTGTAACGCCCGCAAACTTAGCGATTGCACCGCTCAACCCCGCAATCGCGTAGCCTTTAAGGCTCTCGCCGGAAGTGACGTCCTTAGCGATATCACCGAGATTCCCTCTGTTATTAATCGTGCTGGTTGCACCTTTTACTGCCACGGCAGTAACAACAGAGTTAGCGGCAAGTCCGGTTGTAGTTGAGGAGGCCGCCCCCACGAGGCCTGCGCCCGCTCCCCAGGTGAAATACGTGACGATGATGGCAATCACCAACGCCGCGCCTCCCCCCAGACTGGAATTGTCATACTTGAAGCTATCGTGGACTTCTTGAACCCTTCTCCAATCGACATCCCCACGCTTTTCGGCTTCTTTCAACCAGGCCAACTGTGGATCCGCCTTTACCATCGCATCGATGGCCTGACTGACTGTTTGTTGATCTACATGCGTGACGTCAATCTTCAAGCCGTCCACCGCATTGATAACAACCTTCCCTTGCGCAACCAACTCACTCTGGCGCAGCGTCTCGTCGGTATTGCCCCTACCCTTGGCACTGGTCCAAACCAAGCTGTTTTTGCTCTTCTCGTGACTCTCCTGATGCAGGTCCTTAACGGCTTCAAAGGTGATAACCCCTCCACTATCCAGTGTTAGGTCCTTGCCACTCTGAAGCTTAGCGAGTTGATAGGTCTGATCACCGCCACTTTTGAGAATCAGGTCGCCACCTGTCTTGATCTCAGTTCCCACGTTTGTGACGCGAGAAACTTCATCACGCTTGGTCTTCTTCGCCCCCCAACCGCCGTTCTCCTTCATGTCGTAGAGAGTGTAGGTGCTGTTCTGCGCCGCCAGCAGGTTCAACTTATCCCCGCTGTACAGATACGCCTCATTCCCCGCACTGATCTTGCTCGCCACTAGCGTGGTGTCGCGCCCGGCCTGGCTCTTAAAATCCGCGCCCGCCGTCAGCACACTGGCCAGCTGCGTGGTTTGCTCGTCCGCCGTCTTGATGCGTTTTTTGCCGTCTTTTTCTTTGCCTTCGACGTTGTGCATGTCACTGACGGAGGCGACGTTAAGATCGCGCCCGGCCTGAATGTTCAGGTCTTTGCCAGCTGTGGCGGTGCTGCCGATAATGTTGACGTCTTGCCCGGCCTGCATGTTGAGGTTGCCGCCTGCCGTAACGGTGGCGGCGAGGTTTTTCACGTCAGTGGTAATGGTGGATTTTTCGCCGCCGTCGATGGTTTTGTGTATCACGCTGGTGTCGCTGACGGCGACGAGGTTGAGGTCGCGGCCGGCGGTCAGGTTGGCGTCTTTGCCGGCGGTGAGTGCACCTCGGTTGGTGAGGTCGCGGCCAGCGTCAATGGCGAGGTTTTGGCGAGTGACGATGCTGCCGGCGCTGGCGTCGGTGAGGGTGCGCATGCCCACGCCTTCACGCACTTGGATCGCGGTGTTGTCGTTGGTGATGTCGCCCTTGAGGGTGGCGAGGCTGACTTGGCTGCCACGAACTTCACCGCCCATGGCGTTGCGGATACTGTCCTGGGCCAGCAGGCTCAGGTTGTTACCGGCTTCCATCAGGCCGCCGTTGTAAATGCTGCCGCTGCTGACGGCGGAGAGGTTGTTGCTGGCGCGCAGGGTACCGACGTTGACCAGGTCGCCACCGGTGACCAGGTTGAGGTCACGGCCCTGGATCAGGCTGTTGCCGCGCACGTTGCGCGATTCGGCCTGGGCCAGGTAGAGCACCGGCACCAGGACGGTTTGGCCATCGACCACGCGGTTTTCCATCCACACGATGTCGTGGGTCAGGGCGCCGACTTGCTGGCTGGTGAGCGTCACACCGACGCTCAGGCGCAGGGCGTCTTTGCTGGCGAGGCCGTTGTCCATCAGGTAGCGGAATTGGTCGGCGTCGCTGTAGAGGCCGCCGGCAAGGAAGCGTTGGCCGGTTTGCGCGAGCACGGCGTCACGGATCAGGCGGCTCTCGTATTGGCCATCACCCAGACGGCGCCAGGCGTTGTCATCGGTGAAGCCGAGTTTGCCGAGCATGTAGTCGGAACTGAAGAAGCCCGAGGTGGTGGCAAATTCCGGGTTGGTCTCGATCAGGTAGTGGCTGGTCGGGTCGGGGTTTTTGACGAACAGGCCGTACTCGCCCTTGGGCAGCTGGAAGTTCGGGGCGGTAGTGGGGTCGACCGGGGCGAACGGCGTGCCGGTGTAGTCCACGGGTAAGAAGCCACCACCGGGGGCGACGACGGCAACCGGCAATACGCTGCCGGCGGCTTGGGCGCTCGGGTCGTTGGCATGTTTGCTCAGGTTGATGTTGATGCCGCCGACGGGGATGCCGGTCTGGTCATCGCCAAGAGTGCCAGTCAGCTGAGCCAGGGTGTTGTTATGCAGCGTGCCGTTTTGCAGGGTGCGTACGACGTTGAGGTTAACGGTGCCGCCGGCTTGCATCGTGGCGGCGTAGCCTGGGCCGCCGTTGTCGGTCCAGGTGGTGACATCGCTTGTGTAGGAGAAGGGCCGCACGTTTGGCGAGCGGTTTTTGAGCTCTTCAAAACGCGCCTTGTCGAAGTTGCCGGCGGCGGTGGCGGCATTGAACGCAGGCACGTCGATGTATTCCATGCCCTCCCACACGTGATCGTTCACATGCCCTGGGGTGTTGATCACGAGTTTGCGTTGCCCGGTGCGCGTGCCGGCGCCCTGGTTGAGCAAGTCGCCAGCGGTGATGCTCAGGTCGCCATTGGCGGCCAGCAGGCTGTAGCGGTTCTGCACGTTGTCGCCTTGCAGCACCATGTCCTTGCCGGCGACGAGCCGCGCCGAGGCCGAATCCTTGGTTGCCGTTTCAAGGTAAGTCTCGTTGATGGTGATTTCACCGCGCCGCCAATTGTCGTCCTCACCGCAGTGCTGCATACACACCCAGGCCAGGCTGCCGGTGGTGAGGGTTTGGCCCAGCTCAAATGCGTCTTTGGCGTTCTCGATAAAGCCGGCGTTGATGCCGATGGAACCTTCGCTTTCTACGGTGCCGGAGCGGTTGCTGAACAGCACCGCCTTGCCGCCATCCACCGCCGCAAAGCTCAAGTTGCCCTTGCTGTAGACGTCGCCATACAGGTTGCTAAAACCATTACCGCGCAACGTCATGTCGCCGCCGCTGAACAACAGCGAATCGGCGCCATTGGTAATGCCGTTGACGGCGCTGAGGTTCACCGCGCCCTGGGCACCCAGCGTGCCACGGTTGCCGATTTGTGCCGCCGCAATGTCCAGCTGCTGACGCGCAGTGAGGAAGCCGAGGTTGTCGAGGGTGCCGCTCAGTTTGATCTGGGTGGTGTTGCCCGCCAGGCGGCCGCCATTCTGGCTGAGGTTGTTGGCCGTCACGCTGAGGTTTTGCTGGGTGGCAATGCGGCCGTTGTTGCTCAGGTCGCCGCTCAGGGTGATGCTCACGTTGCCGTCGCTGAGCAGTTCGCCGTCGTTGTTAAGGCTGGCCATGTCGAGGGTCAAGCCCTTGCTGCTGGCCATGCGGTCGCCAGCCTTGAGGGTCAGGCCTTGGGCGCTTCGGTAAGTGAGGGATTCGTTGAGTTGCACGCGGCCCAGGCCATCGACGTTGCCAAACGCCCAGTCAGCGGTGCCCAGGCCATTGATGGTGCCCTGGCTGCCGGTGAGGCTGGCGGTGTTGATGCGGAATAGTCCCGTGCCCGCGTGTTGCAACTGGCCGCCTTGGTTGTTCAGTTGCGTGGCGTCGAGGCTGAACGCGCCGCTGCCGGATTCCAGCGTGCCGTTCTGGTTGTTGAGGCTGCCACTGAAGTTGAGGCTGCTGTTGGCGCCGCCCAGCGCGCGCAGTTGCCCGCCTGCGCTGTTGTCGAGGTTGCCGCCGTTGAGGGTCAGGCCCTGGTTGGCCTCGATCAGACCGCCTCGGTTGGTGAGCGTGTCGCGTGAGGCCAGGCTGATCTGGTTGCCGCTGATCTGGCCATTGCCACTGTTGTCGAGCGTGGCGCCGGTGATCGCCACTTGTTCTTTACCGAAGAGTTTGCCGCCACGGTTGGCCAGGGCTTCGACAGTCAATTGCAGGTTGCCGAGCAGGCTGGCCATCAAGCCGCCGCTACTGTTATCCAGCGTATTGGCATTGACGGTCAGGGTGTCGCCTTGCACGGTGCCGCCGAGGTTATCTAGGCTGGCGGTGTCGAGTTGAGTGTGGGCGCCGCCGCTGAGGATCAAGCCTTTGCGGTTGCTCAGGTCCTGGCCGCTGTAGCTCAGGCCCTGGTTGCCGGCCAGCAGTTGGCCGGCGTCGTTGTTGAGGTACTGCGCCGCGATGTCCACGCGCTTGCCGCGTAGGGTGCCGCCGCTGTTGTTTAGGGTGGTGAGAGCTTTGACCAGCACGCTGCGTTCGCCCGCGTCGATCACACCGCCAGCGTTGGTGAGCAGATCGCTGACGTTGAGGGTCACGTCACCGCCATTGCTGACCAGCGAACCTTTGTCGCTGTTGTTGAGGGTCTGCGCGGTGACGTCAACCGACGTGCCGATGAGGATGCCCGCGCTGTTGTCCAGGCGCTCGCCTTGCAGTTGCAGCTGGCCTTCGCTCTGGATACGGCCTTGGGCGTTGAGCAATTGGCCCGGGCCTTTGAGCAGCAGGCTCACGCCCTGCGCGCCACCGGCCAGCAGGCCGGCGTTGCGGTTGTCCAGGCCTGAGGCGCGCACGTCGAGAGCGTCACCCACCACGCGCCCGGCGCGGTTGTCGATGGCACCGCCGTTCACGTCGAGCAGCAGTTGCTTGCCGACGATCACGCCGCTTTGGTTATCCAGGTTTGCCGCGTGCAGCGCAACATCGCCCTGCCCGGCCTGCAAGCGGCCTTGGGCGTTGTTGAGCTGTTGCGCGGTGGCAAGCGTCAACTTGCCGGTGTTGGCGCTCAGCACGCCGTTGGCATTGCTGCTGAGGCTGCCCGCGTTGACGGTCAGGTCGGTGCTGGCCTGGGCGAACCCCTGGCTGTTGTTGAAGGCATTGGCGACGCTCAGGTTGAGCGCGCCATTGTCGGCCTGGATCAAGCCCTTGAGGCTGTTGTCGAGGTCGCCGGCATTCACCGTGAGCGCACCGGCCACCAGCACACCGTTCTGGTTGTTCAGGTTGCCTGCGTTGACGGTCAGGTTGTTGGCGATGACTTGCCCGCCGCTGTTGTTGAGCTCGGCGCTGGTCAGCACCAGGCTGCCGCCGGCCATTTCGATGCGGCCCTGGCGGTTGTCCAGGGAGGCGCTGTCGACGGTTGCGGCCTGGCCTTCACCGAAGCGAATCAGGCCGCCGAGGTTGGCGATGGCCGGTGCGCTGATCGCCAGGTTTTGCTCGCCGTACAGGCGTGCCGTGGTGCCTTGGTTAGTCAGGTTGGCGGTGCTGACGCTGACGGTATTACCCTGAATGATCGCGCCCTGGTTGGTCAGCGCTTGCGCGGCAGTGATCGCCAAGTCGCGGCTGGCCAGCAGGTTGCCGCTGGTGTTGAGGATTTGCGCGTTCACCACTAGGTCGCCGCTGGTGTTACGGCTGTTATCCGCGGCCACACCGGCTTCGATGATGCCGGGGTTGGTGACGGTGGCTGCGTTGAGTTCAATGCGCTGGCCGGCGGCCACGCTTCGCTGGTTCACCAGGGCTTGGGCGCTGGTGACCTGTACGTTGCCCGTGGCGTAGACCTTGTCAGTGAGGTTGACGTTTTGCGCGGTGACTTTGATGTTACCGGTGGTCGACGTCTGCGCCATGCTCAAATGCCCATTGGCATCGAGCTGGATATCACCACCACTGGCCGCCAACGTGCCGTCGAGCTTCACGCCCACACCGGCTTCGGTGCCCACCAGTTTGATCGCACCGGCGTACATGCCGCCCAAGGCGCTGGAGTCGATGGCCAGCTCGGGCTTGGCGCTGCCGTCGTCGGCACGGGCGGTGGCTTTCAGGCTTTTGGCGTCGACGTCGTTGCGCCCGGCGACCACGGCCAGTTCACGGGCGTTGATCTGCGCGTTGATCTTGGCCGTGCGGGTAATGATTTCGAAGCGGTCGACGTTGCTGGCGTTCAGGCCTTCGCCGTCGATGGTCACGGCGCCGCCGTCAACCTGGTAGTGGTCCAGGCGACCGACGTTGTCCATCATCGGCTTGCCGGTGGTCAGGGTCACGTTGGGCGTGTTGATAAACCCGCAGCCGCTGCACGTGATGCCGTAAGGGTTGGCGACGATGACTTTGGCCGACTGCCCCGCTACTTCGGTGTAACCGTGCAGCTGGCTCGGGCTGCCGCCGTTGACTTCGTTGAGGATAACGTTGGCCGCGCCGCCCTTGAGGTTGGGGTTGCCGACGATGTAACCGCCCAGCTGGGTGTTCTGCAGCGCGCCAGTGGCGTTGTTGAGGATCACGCCGTTGGGGCCGACGTTGTAGTCCTTGAACTGGTTATGGGACAAGCCACTGCCATTAGGGGTGGCGATGTTCACCACCGGCACGCCATTGCCGGCCTGGCCGACGCTGGTGGCCGGGTTGCTCACCACAATGCCTTCGGCCTGGGCCAGCAACGGCTGCCAGAACAGCGCGTTGACCAGGATCAGCACCAGGCCGCGCTTGGGCAGGCCGAAGAACGCGTCGCGGCGCTTCAAGGCAGCAGAAGGTTGGCGGGCCAGAAAGGCAAAGTGGCGAACATCCATGGTCAAATTCTCGTTGCAGCGGGGCGTTGAATTACAGGAAGAAATCCATGCGGAAGTAGATCGGCGCTTCACGCTCCGTCACCACTCCAGGTCTTTCTAACGAGTGGGCAAAGGTCACACTGGTGCTGACGTATTTGCCACGGGCGAACAGTTCCACGGAGTTGCTTGAAACGCGGCCGTGGTTGTCGCCGTTGTAACGGTCGTTGCGGATCACGCCCTGGTCGTAACCGAGGCTGGTGCCGTATTCGGCGAAGGCCGGGCGCAGCCATTCCAGGGTGACCGGGCGCGCCCAGCGCACTTCGTTGCGCCAGTAGCCGCCGCTGTCGCCAGACAGTTGCTGGTCCTTCAAACCGCGCACCGACGACGAGCCGCCGAGGCTGATGCGCTGCGGCGAGAACAGCACGTCTTCACTGCGTTGACCGGTGGCCAGGCTGGTGAAACTGAACGACTCGCCCCACAGGCGAAACGGCTGCAAATAGCTGACCGTGGCAGTGTATTTACGGTAATCCGGGGTGGGCGTGAGGTTGCCGAACTGGTCGCGGTGCTGGTCGTCACGCTGGGCGTCAAAGGCGCCGATGCCGTTCTGCACGCCGAGGTCGATGTTGACGAAGGCATTGCCGATGCGCCGGCCGTGGTTGATACCAAACTGCAACTCACTGAGGCGGTTGCTGCTGATTTCGAGCTGGGCGTCGTTGATGTAGTTGTTGGTGCGCAGGTGAGCCAGGCCGACGTTGAGCGAGGTTTTGCTGACGTCATCGCGGTGGATCACACGTTCGGCGCGCAACTGGTGGTTCTGGTTGTCGCCCGATTGCTTGAATTTGAAGGTGTCGGTATAGCCGAGGGCGCGGTAATCGCTCTCGCTGTAGGTGTAGGTGAAGTTCCACCAGCCCCACGGCACGTTGTAATAGAGCAGGGTGTTTTTCGAGGTTTTCTGGTGGTCGCTGATCGCGTCGTGGCCACCGCGCAGCACCAGTTGGTCAGCCAGGCCGAGCGGGCTGTCCCACTCCAGGCCCGCGCCCCATTGCTGTTCGCCGGTGCTGCGTTGCCCGTCGTTGTTGCGCGACAGGCTGGCGCGCCAGGGCTTTTGCGGGGTGTTCTTGACCACCACGTCGCTGCCGCCCACTTGCTTGCCGGGCGTCAGCTCCATTTGCGCCTGTTTGGACGGCAACCGGTTGAGCTGGTCCACCAGTTGCTCGACCTCGCGCAGGTTCAGCGCCTCACCGACTTTGCCGGGAAACGCCATGGCCAGTTCACGCTCGGTGACGTTGCTGCCTTCGGCGCTGCGCACCGCTTCGAGTTTGCCTTCGACCACCAACACCTGCAGATGGCCGCTGGAGAGGTCTTGTTGCGGCAAGTAGGCGCGGCTGGTGACGCGGCCTTTGGCGATGTAATAGTCGGTGATGACCTTGAGCAACTCATTGAGCTGCGAGACGCCCAGGCATTGGCCTACATAGGGTTTGAGCAGCAGCGTGCGGTCGCCGGCAGGCAGGCTGTCGGCGCCTTTGAGTTCGATGTCTTTGATCGGGAAGCAGCGGGTGTCGGCAGGCGTAGCCGGTGCCTGTGGCTTGGCTTCTTTGCCGGGCAGGTCCTGAAGCTCTTGCAGGCGCCGGCTTTGCTCTTCCAGCAGGCGGTTTTGCCGATCGCGGATCAGGTCTTGATCCCCAGGCGTGGGGGCGGCGGTGGCCGTATTCAGGCTCAGGCAGGCGAGCATGAAAGTGCACAGCAAGTACCGAGTCCGTGGCGATAAAAAAGACATGTTCGATCCATCGAAAATCAAGGGGCGGCAAACTACCATCGAACTAGCGCTGGCCCAAGAAACCGGGACAGTTGCACATTCGTGCTTATTACATCCGCAACACATTGATTATTAACAATAAAGAGTTATCACAAAGAGATAATGGTGGCCGTTAGAAGTTTTATTCCGACCAGCGGCAACTCTTTTGATATTAATTCGGCAAACAATTTAGCAAATGCCATTATTTAGCCATCAACTACTTGCCGAGTTAGGTTAGTACAGGGGAATAGCGAAAAGTTCGCGGTGTTTTTGTGAATTGGATCCCATTTATCGGAATTCCAAGCGACGCAGATGGAATGTGGGAGCTTTGGTGTCTTTGGATTTTCTAGACGGCGTCTTTGCCTTTTTCCGCGCCGGGCACCAGGGTCAGGCCGGGGCGCTCCACGTCGCGGGAGACGTGGGACTTCACATCCTCGACACCGCCGTCTTCGTCGTTGTGGATCACCAGCACGCCCGGCTTGCGAAACTGCTCCAGGTGGCCGTCGCCCAAATTGAAACTCTCACTCAGGTTTTTGTCGCTCAGCGCATTGGCTTCGGCGCGGCGCTGGGCGAACTTGCGCCCACGGCGTTGCTGATAGCGCGCCCAACTGATCAGGATCACTGCGTTGAACAAGGCGATCCACAGGTAGATCTGCAAGGTGTTGAGCGCGGCGAAAATCGGCGCCTCAATACGTGGGCCGCCATGGGTTTCCAACATGGCGCCGATACCACGCGCGAGCAGCCAGATCAGCCCGCCCCACGCCAGCAGCGTCAGCAGCACGTCGATGATCCACATCACGGTGTTTTGGCGAGTTCTGACCAGCTTCATGGTCACGCCTCCTCTTCACTGGGTTTGATGCCGCGGTCCGGGCTGACCCAGCGCGCGCGTTTCTGGTGCTGGTTGAACAGCACCTTGGGAAAGCTGACCAGGGTGGTGAGCAGGCTGACCAGCCAGAACACCATCGGGTACCACACGGTCCAGAACAGGGTTTTCCACAGGTCCTTTTCATAGCGCCGGTCGATCAGGATGCTCACCGCGAACTGCAGCAGGCACACCATTGCCAATACCAGCCCGGTAAAGGCCGGTGGCACCAGGGAATCCACGGCAATCGCCTGCGGCAGTACCACGAACTTGCCCACGCCCCAGAAGATCACCGAGAGCAGGAAGGTGAAGGCCCAGCCGGTGGACAGGCAGTACTCGAACAGCAGTGGCCACAGGTAGCGATGGCGCCATTGCCAGATGCCTCGGATGTTCTTGAACAGCACCTCGGCGCCGCCCTGGGCCCAACGCAGGCGCTGTTTCCACAGGCCGCCTACGGTTTCGGGCATGAGGATCCAGCACAGGGCACGAGGCTCGTAGAAGATCGCCCAGTGGTCCAGTTGCAGCTTCCAACTCACGTCGATGTCTTCGGTGATCATGTCGGTGGACCAGTAGTCGATGCGGTCCAGCGCCTTCTTGCGAAACGCCACCACCACACCCGACACCGTGAAGATCCGCCCGAACACGCGCTGGGTGCGCTTGATCAAGCCGATAATCGAGGAGAACTCGCCCACCTGCACCCGGCCGATCAAGGTTGAACGCGTGCGGATGCGTGGGTTGCCGGTCACGGCGCCCAGGCGCGGGTTGTCGAGCATCGGCGCGACCATGTAGGCCGCTGCGTTTTTGTCGAGCAAGGCATCGCCGTCGATGCACACCAGGTACTCACTGCGCGCCGCCACGGCGCCCATGCGCAAGGCCACGGCCTTGCCCTGGTTTTGCGCCAGGTGCAGCACACGCAGGCGTGGGTGTTGCAAGGCCAGGGCGTCGAGCACGGCAGCGGTGTTGTCCTTGGAACCGTCGTTGACGGCGATGACTTCGATATTCGGGTACAGCTGGTTCAGGGCCGCATGAATGGTGTCGGCGGCGTTATCGCCCTCGTTGTAGCAAGGGATGATGATCGAGATCAGCGGGTTGCCGGCCAGGGTCGGCGCCGGCGTGTCTTCCTTCCACGGCCAATGCCGCTCCCAGTGCAGCCAGAAGTACAGCCCGCCGGCGATCCACAGCGCCGACATGAACAGTGGGTAGAAAAACACGAAGTCCATCAGGAACTGCCCGGTGACCAGGAAGATCAGGCCCAGGGGCACACCCAACACCAACGCCAACACGAATAAAGCCAGGATTCTGTCGAACATGATCAAGGGTTCCACTGGTTGGAAAGGGCCGGACGAACTGTCTTCAGGTCCGGCGAATTTTCCAGGAAGTTATCCGGGTAGTAGCCAAAGCTCTTGACCCCCTGGCGTTTGAGCACGCCCATCCATTCGGCCATCTGCGCGCCCTTGATATCCGGCGCTTCTTTGGTCCGCCAGTCTTTGGCTTGCAGCTCGAACACGGTTTTTTCCAGCGCGCCGGGGCGCGCCTTGACCGTGGCGACGAGTTTTTCCAGCCAGGCGTTGGAGGTTTTCAGCTCCTGGCCTTCCATCAATGGCATGGCCATGGGCGCAGTCCAGTCGTAGGCCTGGAGGAAGTCGTCGAGGTTCTGCGCGAACCAGGCTTCGCTGGCCGGGTTGAGCATCGGCTCGGCAAAGATATTGCGTGCGGTCGCCACTTGTGGACCACCGATGGCGCGAACCTTGGCGGTCAGCTCGTTGGTGAAGTCGATCAGGTAGCGGCTCTTGAAGCGCGTCCAGCGTTGCATCACTGCAGGGTCTGCACGCAGCGCGGCAATGCTGCCCGGCAGGCCGTTGGCAGCATAAGCCTTGAGCGCAGCGGGGCTGGCGTCTTCGAAGTCGGAAAGCACGGCGTCGTCGTGGTACAGCACACCGTCGATGGCATTGTTGCGCGCCAGGTCTTCATAGATCTCGCCGATGATCTTGCGCACCTGCGGGTCGAACGGCGACAAACGTTTGTATTGGTCCGGGTCGGTGCCGACCTGGCCGGTTTGCGGGTCCCAGCGGGTCACACGCGGCAGCTTGGGGTCGAGGGCGAAACTCAGCACCGGCATCCAGGCATACACAGCCGCGTGGGCACGGGTGTGCAACTGCCAGGAGACGCGGTTGAACAGGTCGGCGCGCACCGGCAAGTGGCGGTTAGGGAAGTACAGCGAGTGCACCAGGCCGTCGCCTTTGGGGTCGGCGAAGGCTTGCAGGAATACAGTGCCCGCGCCCATGTCCACCACACGCTGTACAAGCTGGTCGAGGTTGCGCGCTTGTTGGGCCGGGTCGGGGTCGTAAACGTTGTCGAGGTCCACGTGCAGCACCCGCAGCGGTGCCTGGGTTTGCACCGCCACCATGCTATTGGCGAAATGCTCGCCGTCCGGGTCCGAAGCCACCAGGAAGCGCGGGCTGTTCATCAGGTTGCCGAGGCTGTCGAGGCCGTCTTCCAGGGTCAGCGCCATCTGGTAGCCCTGCTCGCCGACAATCGCCAGTGAGGTGCCTTTGGCGGCGCCGTAAGGCCACACCCACACCCGAGGCGCCTTGCCGGTCACGCTGCGGATCTTGTTAGTGATCGCCGCGACATCAGCCCGCATGCGCGCATCGAATTTGGCCTGGTCTTCATAACGACCGGTGGCCGGATCAAAGCGCAGGCTGGTCGCCGCCGGCTCGAGGTTGCCCTGGGGGTTGGCCAAAATCCCTTTGTGGTTGTTGTCGGTGTGCGCGGCGATTTCCACCAGGCCCGACTGCGACACTTCACGAATCTGCTGCCAGGTGAGGAACTCCCCACGCGGGCGCGGCGAGCCGGCGAAGTCGACCGGTTGATTGAGCGGCGTATCGATCCAATACCCCACCGGCGCCAGCAAGGCTGGCCAGTGATAGGCACGCAGAATCGGCATCACGCGGGTGTAGAAGCTGGAATAGCCGTCATCGAAACTGAGCATGATGGCTTTGGGCGGCAACTCGGGGCCGCCGTTGCGTGCCGCCAGGATCTGGTCGACGCTGACCGCCTGGTAGCCGTTCTCGCGCAACCACGCCAGTTGTTCGATCAAACGCTCGGTGCGCACCGCCACCACCGCCTGGTCGGGGTCGCGATCCTCGACATCGTGGTAGGCGATGCCCAGGAAATGGTTTTTCGGCCACGGCGCTTCGTTGGCCAGTATCGGCCGCTCGGCGGGTGGAGTGAAAGGCGCGGGTTGCTGGGCACAGGCACTGGCCAGCATTACACCTAGGACCAACAAGCAACGGCAAAGGACGGTCATGGTCAGGCTCTTTTAGAAACGGTAAGTGAGGTCGACGAGCAAGCGCAGATCGCGTTCGCGATCACCGTCATAAGGTCGGCTGATCAGGCTCAGGTTGGCGCCCACGTCCAGTACATCGTTCCAGCGAAAACGTTGGCCATAGCCGATCAAACCGACGCCACCGGTGGAATAATCCCGTTGGCTGTACGTACCTGCACCGAGCTGGAACTGCTGACTCCACTGAGTCTCGTAGCGGTGATAGAGCACATGATTGACCGTGACCGTGGGCAACACGGTGAAGTCGGACTTGGGGTTGAAGTACACCGTGTCTTCTTTGGTGTTGTGGCTGGTGCCGACTTCCAGGCCCAGGTCTACCTGCACGCCGGGCGCGCTGTAGATGCCCTCGCGGCCAGTCAGTACGGCTTCGAAGCGGTTGTTGCCATCGCTGAAGTGGGACGGGCTCAGGGCCAGTTTCCACTCGCGGCTTTCATTCGCGCGCCAGCGAATAAAGCCACTGCCGCCGTTGGCGGTGACATCGGCATTCAACGCTCGCAGCGGCGTGGTAGTCAGCAGGTAGCCGAGGCTGCCGCCGTACTGCCAGTTGTCGTTGATGTCGCGGGCAATCGACACGGCCGCACCCTGCTTGGAGCCATAGCCGTAGGAGTGGTTGGACACTTCGGCTTCCAGGGTCATGTCGCGGGTGCGACGCTCCACACCGACGCGCTGCCAACGGTGTTGGCCGGTGCCTTCGCTGAAGTCGGCGGTGGCGTAGCCGGCACCGGCGAACAGGCGCCAGTCTTCATCGATAGGCGGCGTGTAGAGCACGCTTTCGATGCCCCAGTCACGGCTGCCGGCCACTGCGCCGGCGTTGTTGTTATTGCCGCCGCCGTAGCTTTTTCCGGTGTAGGCCTCCACGCGCAGCTCGGCCATGTCGTGTACATCCCGCAGACGGCTCAGGCGCTGCACTTGGCGGCTGTCCGGGTTGCGGGCCAGCACGTCATCGGTGAGCACGTCCATTTGCCGCCATTCCTGCAGGTCCATGGCAGTGTAGGCCTGGCTGACTTCCAGGCCGATATCCCGCGGGGTCTGGGCTTCGGTTTCCTTGAGGATGCCCTCGGCGCGGCGTGGCAGGTCGCGGGCGCGGTACATGTCGGCCTGGGCCAGGCGCAAGCCGACATTGCCGGGAGCTTTGGCCACCAACGCGTCCAGGCCGGCTTCGCTGCCCGGCAGGTCACCGCCGTAGACGCCGGCCTGGGCCGACAGCTGTTGCGCGTCCATCCAGGCGTCGTTGGGGTTACCAATGGGCAAGCCCTTGAGTTCGACTCGAGGTTTCTGGCTGGTGGCGAGGCTGTTGGCAACTTCGCGCGCATCGGCGCCTTTGTCGCTTTCCTGCAAGGTGTAGAACAAGGCCGTGGTGTCTTCGACCCGATCATCGGGTTCGGCATCGGCAGCGCTGATCACCTCGCGGTACAACGGCTCGGCTTTTTCCGGCAAGCGCTGGTCGAGGTAAGACGCGGCGACCCAACGCAGGGCATAGGTCGGCAATTGCACGCCTTCGCCCTTGAGGGTTTCGTAGTCGCGGATCACATCGGCGGTGCGTGCCCGCGCCTTGAGGGCACCCAGGCGGTCGATGCGCCAGCGCACCACATCATCATGGGCACTTGGGTCCGGGGTCCAGCGCGCGAGCAGTTTGTCGTAGTCATTGAGGGCGCGGTCGGCAACCACGTAGCGTTCTTTTTCGGTGCGGGTGGCGAACTCGGCCATGCGCACGCGCTCGGCGGCGAGGTCACCTTCGAGGCGGCGCTGGGTCACCGCGTCGAGCAGGCCCGGATGTTTGGCCGACAGGCGCAGCGCCGGCTCCGGCAGGCGGGCCTTTTGCAGGGCGACGATGTATTCGCGGACCACTTCAGGCTTGTCACCGGCGCGAGTAAAGGCTTGGTCGAACTCGAACAAGGCGTCGTAGTTCAAGCCTGCGCGGGTCAGCGCATAACCCAGGGCCATGCGGCGGTTGGGGTCATTGGGTTGCGCCGCCACCAGTGCGCGCAAGCGCTGCACGGCCGTCGTGGCCTGGCCGCCGTCGGCCTGGGTCAGCGCCTGGCCCAGCTGCAGGTCGACATTGCCCGGTTCACGCACCAGCGCTTGCTGGTAAACCGCCAGAGCCTGCGGCCACTGCTTTTGGTTGCGATAAGTGCGCGCCACCGTGGCCAGCGCCTGGGTGGTGAGGTTGCGATTTTTGCCTTGGGCCTCGTAGACCTTCAACACTTCGGCGTCTTGCCCTGCCCAACCGGCAATCACCAGGTGATCGCTGATCTGGCCAGGTGTCTGGCGTTCAGGCGGCAGTTGGCGCAATTGGGTCAGCGCGGGAGTGAAGTTGCCGTTACGCGCCTGGATAATCAGCGCGTCATAGGCTGGGTCGGCGAAGGCAAGGCTGGGCGTCAGCAATTGGCTGCATAAGGCGGCCCCAACGAGCAGGCGCAACCGGCCTGAAGCACTGGTGGGTAGTGTTCGCAGCATATCGTGAGCTTCCTTACACACGGAAAGCTATAACGATAGGTGGTCCTGAGCAAAACGCATCAGGGTGCCGGCGTCTCGTGACCCGGCCTAGCTTTCCTGTAGGAACTATCTCTTAGGAAAGTAGGGAAATGCCCAAATCAGAACAATTGTTCAGAATTATCCAACCGCAGAAAAACCAATGGAGGCCAAGGCTTGCCTGAGCTAAGCAGCCACAGCCGGCCTGTATGCCGGTTGTTTGACTGCCGCTTCAGGTAAACCCACGCCTCCAATAATTATTTCTTAACGATGTAAGAAATCTTACTGCGCGCCGCTGACCGCACCCGCTTTGGCCATCACAAAGCCAATGAATTGCTCCACGGTCATCTTCTGGCCATTAAACGTCACTTCGTTGTTGGCGTAGTGCAGCTTGGAAACCACGTCAGTACCCACCAGGGTTGCCAACTGAGTACCAACGGCCATGCCACTGACCATCTCGGCCGCCATCTGTGATTGCTGTTCGATGGCTTTAGGGTCGGTCACACCGCCCACTTCCGCTTGCAGGGCAGCGACGTCGCCGATCATTGGCTTGGACAGGGTCAGGTTGGCATCCAGCAGCGCGATAACCTGCTTGCCCAGCTCAACCGGTGGCAATTCCATCGAGGTGGGTTTGGTCAGGTCTACCACCAGGTTGAATTTGCTTTCACCGTGGGTGGTTTTCAGCGACAGGTTTTCCACTGCCACTTGCGGCTTGGCGGCCAGCACCTGGTTGACGTTGGCCTCGGCCAGGGTCTGCTCGGCTTCGGTCAGTTGCAGCTCAGGCACGGGTTGGCCGGCAGCCGCGGCGGCTTGCACCGGCTGCATCTTGTCCTGGTAGAGCTTGGTCAGCACCAGCATCGCCGGGATGTCGATGTTCTTCATGCTCAGGGCCATGGCGGCCGAACCTACAGGTTTACCCTGGTAGCCGATTTCGTCGATCTTGTAGTCAACGCGGCCTGCCAGGTTGTTGTCCTTGGTTTCGCTGGTGTCTTTTTGCTCGAAGCCCTTGAGGGTCAGTACGGCTTTCTGCGGGCCGAAGGTGACTTTTGTGTCGGTCAGCTCAACGGTGTTTTGCCCGGTGTAGAAACCGAAGGTGGATTTTTCCAGGTTGCTGGCCACGGTCAGGCCGGACAGTTCGGCTTCAAGCGGCTGGCCATTGGCGTCGATCACTGCAACCTTGAGGCTGTTCATGTAGCCGCTGGCCTTGACCTTCTGGCCTTCGGCGCTGCTGTCGAAGTCCAGGTTGGCGCCCGAGAAGCTCACCGAAGACTTGTCGTCCTTGATGTCCAGCGGCAGCAATTCGACGTTGCCGTCGACCGAGCGGTTGTAGCCGATATTGGCCACGCCCTTGAGCGGCGACACGTCTTTGCTGGCGGCGAACCATTTTTCGGTGGTGGCGTTCTTTTCCAGCGCATAGTGACTGGTGGCCATGACCGGCAGCCACTTCAGCGTCACCAGGCGCGAGAACGGCAACGGGCCGTGTTCGATATGGTCGACGAACAACAGCTCAGGGTTCGGGTTTTCTTCACCGAACACGCTGCCTTGGCCTTTGAGGCGGTAGTGCGCGGTGCTGCTGAACAGGCCACGATCCAGGGACACCAGCTCCAGGTTCACCGTGCCATCGACGCCGGCCATAGAGGTCTGCAGTTCTTTGTTGGCGTTCTGGATGGCGGTTTGCAGCACCGGCTCCAGTTGCTTACCGGTGTACCAGGCGCCGCCTGCACTAATGGCGCCGACGGCGACAACGAAACCCAAGAAAACAACTGCTGGCTTATTCATGAAGTGACCTGATCAAATCCTGTGAGAAGTGGGCTGTCTTCCTTGAACCCCGAAGGGGTTGGCTCAAGCCCGCCGAAAACGGGGGAAGATTAGCACTGGCGGCCGATAACGGCCCAGCTTTTCAGAGAGGTCAGGTCAGCGGTTGGTTCACGAGTATTCCAATTCAACCTCATCGAGTTGGTGATCGAAACTCTTCAAGCGTGCGGTCCAGGTGTACACCAACACCTCAAACTCGCGGTGTATCACTGTGTTGCTGGGGGTATCGGCCTTGGGGTCGCAGAAGTCCAGCTGGTAGCGTTCCCGCGCCATTTGCGTGGCCACGTCGGACAATTCCCGGGCGTTATTGAGCCAATGCCTACCGTCGGCGACCTGTTGGTCGAGCAGCACACATTGTTTTTTCAGGGCCTCGAGGCTTTTTTCCAGCGGCGTGCCGGTGAGCTCGCCCATGACTTCCTGGAAAGTACGCCCGGGCTGCCAGTAGCTGCCCCAGAAATAGCGGTCGAACACGGTTTCGACGCGGCGCAGAGCAACCTTGGTGTCCCAGATCGCCACGCGGGTCTTGCCTTGTTGAAGCAGCTTTTTTTTCACCCGTTGATTTTGATAGGACGCCCAGGCCACCACGCCGATGGACAACGTGCCGATCACCAGACAGGCGCTATCGAGAAACACCATGGCCTTGTCGAGTTGGTGGGCAAGCATGACGCCGTAGAAATAGGCAGCCGATAGCAACACCAGTGCGAAAAGCACACACCAGAAAGCGGGAGCATAAGGGTTTTTCATTATTGGAATCCCCATGAGCAAACGCGAACTTTGTCAGACGGGCCTCACGGTGGCCCGCCTGTCAAAGCATAGCTTTTCGCTCAGGGTTTGCCGGGTTGTGACGCCTGCGTTCGTCCGCTTTCCCAACCGCCGCCCAAGGCCAGGAACAGATCGATCTGGCTCATGGCAACTTGCGTGTTGGCCGCTGCCAGCTGTGCACGTACATCGGTGTAGGTGCGAGTGGCCTGCAGGTCGGCCAGGAACGAGGCACGGCCGGCCTGGAAGAAGCGGTGCGTCTGCTCCGAGGCTTCCTTGGCGGACGCACCGGCGTCGGCCAGGGCGTCGCGGCGTTGCAGTTGCGCGGTGTATTGCGCAAGGCCGGTCTGGGTTTCGCGGATGGCATTGAGCACCACGCCGTCAAAGTGCGCCAGGGCGCCCTGGGTCGCGGCTTCGGCTTCGTGGATACGTGCGCGGGCACCGTTGGTCGGCACTGTCCAACTGATCAGCGGGCCAAAGCCCCAGCGATTGGTCGCTGGCGTGCCGAGGTCGTCAAGAATGCCGACCGTGCCCACCGTGGCGCCGATGCTGATGTCCGGGTACAACGCGCCGGTGGCCACGCCGATACGGGCGGTGGCAGCCGCCAGTTGGCGTTCGGCCTGGCGCACGTCGGGGCGGCGCTTGAGCAGTGCTGCGCCGTCGCCCACGGGCAGCAATTGGGCGATATGCGGCAGCTCGGCGCAGGTGCCGGTGCCTGCGGGCAGTTGGTCCACCGGTTTGGCCAGCAGCATCGACAAGCGGAACAAACCCGCCTGACGCGATGCTTGATAGCGCGGGATCTCGGCGCGCAAGGATTTGTATTGGGTCTGCGAGCGGGTCACCTGGGTTTCGTCACCGCGCCCGGCGTCGCGCAGGCGCTGGGTGAGCTTGGTGCTCTGGCCTTGCAGGTCGAGCGACTCATTGGCAATCGCCAGCTCTTCATTGGCCGCGCACACCTGGGTGTAGGAGCGCACCACATCTGCCACCAGGGTGATGCGCGCAATATCGGCGGCGGCCTGGGCCGCGTCGGTGCTGGCCTGGGCACTCTCGATGCCACGCTGCAAGGTGCCGAACAGGTCAAACTGGTAGGACGTGCTGATGCTGGCGCTGCCGATGTTGGCCACCGGGACTTTTTCCGTCAGCAAAAACGCTTCGCCCGATTCCTGCAGGCGCTGGGCTTCCGCCTTGGCGCCAGCACTCCAACCGCCTGCGGATTCAGCCTCTTGGGTCTGGAAACGCGCGCGTTGCAGGTTGGCGGCAGCCACGCGCAAATCGGTGTTGGAGGCCATGGCCTGGCGCACCAGCTCATCCAGGCGCGGGTCGTTGTACAGCTTCCACCAATCGGCCGGCACCGGCGCCGACACCACGTTGTTGCCCTCGCCCGCGAGCTGCCCTTGCAGGTCGCCACGGTTGATGGCGGACGTGTCCGGCAGCTTGTAATCCGGGCCTACCACTTGGCAGGCCGACAGCAGCAAACCCAGCGCAGCGGTTGCCAGCAGCTGCTTCATGGTTTTTCTCCGTCTTTGACCTTATCGCCGATGATCGACACCGTGGCCGTGCGTCCGGCGATCATACGAAAGTCCGCCGGCACATCATCAAAGGCAATACGCACCGGAATCCGCTGGGCCAGGCGCACCCAGCTGAACGCCGGGTTGACGTTAGGCAGCAGGTTGGAGCCGCTGGTGCGGTCGCGGTCTTCGATACCGGCGACGATGCTCTGCACATGGCCACGCAGACGGGCGTTGTCGCCGATCACGCGGATATCCACGGCCATGCCGACGTGGATACCGTCGAGCTTGGTCTCTTCGAAATAACCGTCGATGTGGAAGGAGTTGCTGTCCACCACCGACAGCACCGGGCGCCCGGCGGTGACGAATTCCTGGTTGCGCGGTGCACGGTCGTTGACGTAACCGTCCACGGGGCTGCGGATCACCGAGCGGTCAAGGTTGAGCTGGGCGGCGTCCACGGCCACTTGCGCCTCGGCCAGGGCCGATTGGGCACGGGCCACGCGCGACTGGCTTTCTTCCAGTTGTTCGCTCGGCACCAGGTTGCCCAAACCACGGTTGCGCTTGTACTCGCGGTTGGCCTGGGCCAGGGTTTCCTGGCGGTCGGCCACGGCGGCCTGGGCTTGACGCAGCGCCAGCTTAAAGCGGTCCTGGTCGACGGCGAACAGCACCTGGCCCTTGGTCACCAACTGGTTGTCGCGCACGTCGACTTGCTGGATCAGCCCGGACACGTCCGGGGCGATCTGCACGATGTCGGCACGGATATGCCCGTCACGGGTCCAGGGCGCAAACATGTAGTACATGACCATGCGCCACACAACGACGACAGCGAAGGTCACTATCAATAACGTCAGGACGACACGGCCGATGGTCAAAAAAGGTTTTTTCATGTCATGAGGTATCGACTGAGTGAGTCCACGGCGCCCAGTAACAGCGCGTAGAGCCCCACATTGAACAATGCCCGGTGCCAGACCAGGCGATAGAAGTGAATGCGCGTCAACAACCCGTGCACCACCAGAAACAACACATACGTAATGCCCATCAGCACCAGCAGCGTGGGCAGGAACACCCCGCTGATATCCAGATCACCGATCATAAAGGCGCTCCATCAGGCAGCGGCGCTTGCATTTCGGTGCCGCCAATAAATTCCACGCCGGGCAGCAACGACAGGCGCAGGCCGGCCAGTGCGTGCAGCAGATGCAGGCGGGTGTCATCTTCGTCTTGCAGGCCTTGCCCGTTGAGGGCGCGGCGCGTGCGGTCGAGGGTCATCAGCAGACCGCTGGGCGCGGGCAAGCGTTCACCGGCTTTAAGGCAGGCCTTGAAGTAACCGCCCACGCCTTCCACCACTTGGTTGAGCAGCACCCGTGGCACGCCGTAGATGCGTGGCGCGTAGGCCAACAGGTCAAGCAGGTTCAGCGCCACGCGCAAATCGCGCAGGGCGCTGCCGGTGTCCTGGCCGATCAGGCCCAGGCGCGGCAGGTGCTGCATCAGGCGGTCGAGCATTTGCACAGCCATGTGGCGGTGTTCGGCCAGGGTTGCAGGCTCGGTGAGCGTTACGATGTCGCGCCAGCTGAAACGCGTCAGGCGCTTGGCCGCCAGTTCGGCGCCGAACGGCCGTGCGACCAGCGTCCACACAAAGGCGAACAGCAAGCCCACTGGCCCGGCCAGGTTGACGTTGGCGAAGTTGAGGAAGTCCGCGTCGTAGGCGCCCTGGATGCTGATAAACGAGGAGGTGTTCACCAGCGTCAGCAGCATGCCCAGGTAAAAACGCGGCTGCACCGTGAGCGTGCCGATGCAGATAAACGGCACCGCAAACGCCAACACCAGCATGGGGAAATCATGCAGGTTGGGCAGCACCAGAAACAGGTAAAGGCTGGCGAACAATACCGACATGGCGGTCCAGAAAAAGAACCGGTAGATCTGCGGCGCCGGGTCGTCCATCGAGGCAAAAAAGCTGCAGGCCACGGCAGCCAGAATCACTGCGCTGCCGCCGTCGGTCCAGCCCAGCAGAATCCACAGCACCGAGGCGACAATGATCGCGGTAACGGTGGAAAACGCCGAGTAGAACATCAGGCCACGGTCGAGGAACGGCGTGAGCCGGCCCAGGCGCCAATGGCGGTAGACGGCGCGCCAGGTGTCCTGGCTTTCGCACTGGATGGCGGCTTGCAGGCTGCGGCAGTCTTGCCACAGGTCGACCCATTCGCCGAGGCGATACAGGGCGTTGGAGAACAGCAGCGTGTGGCGGTCGTCCAGTGCTTCGCCCTGTGGCTGCGCGGCGTCGATCTTGTCGCGCAACACGCGCCAGCGTTCCAGCGGTGCTTGCTCGGTGGTGCTCTCCAGCCAGGCGTTGGCGTCTTGCAGCAACGGCGTGAACCGGTCGAGAAACTCGGGGGCGCGGTGTTCGATCGCGTAGACCGCATCGTCCAGCGCGTCGATCACCGGCAGCAGGTGAATCATGCGCCCGCGCAGTTCCTTGGTGTTGCGCACCGTCTGTGGCCGAGCGCCTTCGTGGGGCAACTGGCCGATCATCAGTTCCAGGGTGTTGAAGGTGGCGACCATGCCGCCGCGCAAGGTGCTGATTTCTTCGGGCGCAACGTTACGGGTCAGAAAGCGCTGGCTATAGACCTGAGCGTCGGCAAACCACTTGGCCACCGAGCCATCAAACACCGGCATCAGGCGCCGCGGCCAGAACATTGCGCCTACTACGGCGGCCACAGCAATGCCGAGGAAAATCTCTTCGGTACGCGCCTCGGCCACATCCCACACCGCCAGCGGGTTATCCACTACCGGCAAGGCGATCAGCGGCAAGGTGTAGCCGGCCAACATCAGCGCGTAGCTGTTGGCGGTACGCAGGTGCAAAGACAAAAACAACAAGGTGCCGGTCCACAGCGCAATGATCACCACCAGCAGGTACGGCGTCTGAATAAACATCGGCACAAAAAACACCGCCGCCGCCGCGCCCATGAAGGTGCCGATGGCGCGGTACAACGCCTTGGAGCTGGTAGGGCCGACAAACGGGCTGGAGACGATATACACCGTGGCCATCGCCCAATACGGACGCGGCATTTGCATAAGCATGGCGATGTACAGGGCGATCATCGAAGCGGCGAAGGTGCGCACGCCGTAGAACCAGTCGCGGGCCGGCGGCATGCCGGTAAAAAATCCGTTCAAGAGGTCGCCTCAGCCGCCTCGAAGGCCTGCAGTACACGCAACGCCGCTTCAAGGTCGCCGTGGGCGATGTCCGCCAGCACTTCCTGGCGCAGGCGCACCAGTTGCACTTCCACCGCCTGCACCAACTCGCGGCCGCGCTCGGTGAGGCTCAAGGCCTTGGCGCGACGGTCATGGACGTCTTCGGTACGGCACACGTAACCGTCATGGCACAGACGATCAAGCAGGCGCACCAACGACGGGCTTTCCATGCCGGATGCCTGGGCTACTTTCACCTGGTGCACACCGTCGCCCAAGCGGCCGATCATCAACAGCGGCACGGCGCAGGCTTCGGAAATACCATAGCTCACCAGCGTGGTCTGGCAGATTTTGCGCCAGTTACGGGCGCCCACCACCATGCTGCTGCTGAGGTTCATATGGAGCTGTTCGAGGGTTTGGGACACTGGATTGTTCGCATACAGTTAGTTTGCTAACTATCAATATGGTGGATGGATCCAAAGCCGTCAAGTTTTGAAACACTTTTGTGATGGATGGTGGGTTTGTGGGTAAGTAAAGCGCGTTTGAGCGAGAACGTTAGATTTGCGGCAGAACAAAACACCTGTGGGAGCTGGCTTGCCTGCGATAGCGGTAGATCAGTCGAGGTCGATGTTGACTGAACCACCGCCATCGCAGGCAAGCCAGCTCCCACATTTTGGACCCGTGTTGGCCTCAGACTGGCTGTTCGGCCTGAGCATCCAAGCGGCGCTGGATTTCGCCCATCATGTCCAAGCCATCGCGCAACGAAACCAGTGCTGCGGTGACGAGGTGATGAAGGTTCTTGCTGTCCGTTTTGGCGCTGAGCGTTTCCAACAGCTCGGTGCCGATACGCACGCGGCTGCGGGCTGTTTCATGGAGCAGGTGCGAGGGCGCAAACGTGTTGAATGCCAGAACGGGAACGCCGGTGGGATTGGTTTGAAGCGGTTTGTATTGGTCCATCGATAAAGCCTCATAGATAAGATTTTGACCACCCGTCCCCGTCGCCAAACGAGTATGGGTGGCAGCTGTACGCAGGTTGGCGAACCGGTTATCTATGAAACCCGGCAGATCCGAAGATCTCCCGCGCACAGCCGCCATAGAACTCATGTATCCGCCAAGCGGAGAACACGGAGTTAGAGCGCTGTAACGCGTCATAGAATGCGGATCGCCAAATCCGATCGCCGATGTGCGGCGACGGGGCGAACTATAGGGGGGATGGTTGAAGCTGTGCAACTGGCTTATCGACTAACGCCGACTGCTGGAAACGTCAGATTTCTTGCCCCATCGCCAGACGCTCCAAACCTTCATGGCCTCGGACGCGACGACTAGCACCGCCATCACCACCACGCTGTAGCCTGGGACTAACTGAGCGCCTATAAGCAGAAGAGCAACTGAAGGGATGAAAAAAACTAACCGTAACGGGGTTTGAAGGTAAACAAGCCAGCGGACCTTTTGACTACTGAGAAGAAATAAAAAACAGGACGCTACTATCGAGATCTGCAGCAACATGACAAAGCCAAAGGTGTAAATCTGCAGCACGCTGTGGTCACGCAAAACCCATAATGCGCTCTCGATATCGCTCAAGTAAGGAACTCGCCCCTCCACCGCACTGGTGACCCAATAGCGAACCAGATAGATGGCATCCATCGCTCCCCAAAACCAAAAGACCTGCTTGCGCGTCACTGTTTGGCATCCTTGTATTCATACGCTGTGTCCGGTGTCACAGGCTGCCAATGCCAGGATTTCCCACCCTGTTGCCAATTGTCATCTCCCTCCAGATAGCGTTGCTTGATTTGCCGCAGCTCCCCGTATCGGCGCTCAACCGATCTGTGGGTGAGCTGGTCATCACGACTATCCAAGCGGACCCAGCGCTGCGTCATGACCCTGGAGGTGTTCGCAAGATCTTTCCCGTCGGATAAGAACATTCGTCCTTCGTCACCCATAGATGCCAGCCGGTTTGCGGCCAGGATTGCAGTATTTTTAACCCCATCGTAATCGATACTTACCTTTTCCCATTTACCAGGCCCGACATAAAGTCGGCGCCCCATCAAATGCCCATACTTAACACGGCATTCTCGACTTAAAGGAAGAAAAGGCCTGTCCATTACGAACAGCCAATCACCGGACGCCAACTTGTCCAAAACTCGGCGCTGATCGTTATCCCCTGAACACCGAACAGGAGAAACATTGCACTCGGCTAGCAGCTCGCACAGCCCCTGCAATGCATAAGGCGCGCGAAAGAACTCCCTTACCTTGATACCAGCAAAGTAGGGGGTTTCGATTTTGGTGAGATCATAGTTTTCAATTTCTTTGTGAGGGATCAGACGCTGCATGACGTGGCCATAAAAGGAAATCAGCGTCTGTAAATAGCGGGCTCCTCATTCTGGCGACTATCGTCCGCTTCTGTTTAACCAATAGGAAACTTCCCAAGCTGTCCCACTTCTCACGAGGAGCATGGGAACAATCAGACAAAACACCTGTGGGAGCTGGCTTGCCTGCGATGGCGGTAGATCAGTCGAGGTCGATGTTGACTGAACCACCGCCATCGCAGGCAAGCCAGCTCCCACATTTTTTACACGCCGCGCCCTTCCCGCAGTAACAGATTCAGCTCATCCACCACTTCAGCCCAATCCGCATCGTCGAGAATTTCTTCGCGTAAAAACGCCTTCTGGCCGGGCGTCCAAAAGAACGCATCCGCGAGATGTAATTCCGGCTTTAGCGGCGAATGCACTGCCACAAACTTCTCAATACTGGCCGGGTCATCCGGCAGCCCGAGCTGTTTGAACAGTGATGGCAAGCTGTGCACAGGCGATTCCATGGCGAACTCCAGGTCAAGAAGACTTAACTGAGTCTAGCGGCAACCTTCAGGTTGCGGCTGCGCCCCGTTGCACAGCACGAACAGTCGCGCCCTCGCACCACCGCCATCCTGACGGCTCAACTCACGCCAGCCTTCAGGTAAGGGCGCGAAATCATCCGGCGCTTCGTTGCTGCTGATCAGCCAGACGCGGTGGGTATCGGCAGGCAATGCCGACAGGCGGTCGAGGTAAATGCGCCCGCCGTCCTGGTCGACCAATGTGCCGAAACCGTAGGCGTTCGGGCGGGTCGGCGTGCCGTCGGGTTTGGGCGGCGTATAGAGCTGCAATTGGGCGTCGGTCTGGTCGTAATACACGTAGCTGAGGTACCACAGCATGTCGCTGAGAACGATGCGGTCGTCTTCCTGGTAATTACGATTGACGAATTCCACGGGCACGTTGAACTGGTCATGTTCATCGACGGTGAAGTTGTTTTTGAGCCCCATCAACTCGACACCGACAAACAGCGCGAACAACGCTACGCCCAGCCATGACCAGCGCGCCGGCAGGCGATCAATGGCCAGCGCCAACAGGATGGGCAAACCCAAGGCGTACACCGTAAGGTAACGCTCGATAAACACCGGCGAAACGAACGAAACCGCGTACACCAGCAGCAGCGGCAGCAGGAAAAACAGCGCCAGCAGGCTGGCCGGGCGATGGCGTTCGCGATCCTGCCAGGCGGTGATGCTCACCACAGCAATCAGCAACAATGGGACCAACCAGAACAACGGCGGCCAAAAGCCGGTGCCCTCGTCCTGGACAATGAATTGCCAGATCATCGACGGCAGTGAAAACAGGTTGACCGGGTCTTCCCAGCCGATGTCCCCGCCCACCTTCAGTTGCTCAACGTGTTGCACCAGGCCCAACACATTGGGTAACCACGGCAGGTACGCCACGACGATCGCGGCGTTGGCCACCCACCACGCCGGGCGCCTGAGCAGAGACTGGGCGGGCGCCTGGGCCGAGCTCAACAAGGCCAGGTAGGCCCAATGCACCAGCACACACAGAGCAGTGAAATAATGGGTGTAGAAACCGGCGCTCATCAGCACGATATACGCCGCCAGATAGCGCGTGCGCTCGGGCTGGCGCACCCAATACACCAGCGCCAGCGTGGCGCCCAGCAGCCATACGGCCAACAGCGAATACATGCGCACTTCCTGGCTATAACGCACCGCCGTGGGCAGCAGCGCAAGCAGGATCCCGGCGAGCACGGCGGCACGCCGGGTAGCCAATTGCCGCGTCAACCAGATGCCCAGGCCCACTGCAATCGCACCGGGAATCGCACTCATGCTGCGAATCGACCAGATACTGTCACCGAACAGCTCGATCCAGCCACGCAGCATGAAAAAGTACAACGGTGGGTGCACATCATGGGCGGCGTGAAACCACAGGTCACCGGCAGCGTATTCGCTGAGCAGCAGGCTGGAGCCTTCGTCACCCCAGATTGCGGCGGACGTCAGGTTGTAAAAACGCAGAGCGACGGCCAGTACCAGGATCGGTACCCACCACAGACGGCTCATCCAGCCGGCAACGTGCCAGCTACTCGCGACGCGATCAAATGCGGACAATGCCGCCACCTTTTCATCTTGCTCCACCACAGACCGTCGCACCTCGATTCCCCTACCATCGCCTTTTCCGGCCGGCCAAAAAGCCCTGCGCGTGAATGACCGCCACTCTAGGACAAAAACCCTTTATTCGCTGCTGGAATCGGACAAATCAGCGATTTGTGTAGACCTTCACCGAAGCATTTGTCAGATCACGCTATTATTGCGTCCTTCAAAGGACTCAGGATCAAGGACACGTCATGCGCATCGGTTTTCTGTCACCACTGACCCTGGCATTGCTCGCCAGCCTTTCCTTCCAGGCCCAGGCCAGCGGCGATGACTCGTGCTACCCCGACTGGCGGGTCTCACGCGACAGCCTTGAAGGCTGCAGCAACCTGCCCTTCTTGAGCCCGGGCAATGACAGCCGGGTCAACCTGCGCCTGTTGCTGGCGGATAAACAGGTGGCACCGCTGACGCCCAACGCATTGGGCGAGACGGACCTTGAAGAGGGCTTCGGCCCGGTGCCGTTCCCGGTGTACCGCCTGACCCCGGTAGCCGACGCCGCCGATGAAAAAACCGACGTGGCACCTACGCCCAGCAAACTCGATGAGCTGCTTGCGCCGTTGGGCATTCAGCGTGAAGGCGACAAGGCGGCGGGTGACGCCTTCCTGACCGGCGAAGGCAGCCGTTGCCGCAGCAATGATGAAAGCAGTGCCACGGCGTTTATCAGCCAAGTGGTTAAAGCCGACGTGCCCGACGCGGAGCGCCAGCTGCTGGCCAAGGGACGTGTACAGATGCTCGGCGCCTGCACCTGGGACGGCGCAAGCCTGGGCGACCCGGAGCAGATCCAGTCCACCGCCGGCCGCGAACTGCGCACTTACCTGCAAGCCGCCGGTGACTTCTACAGTGGCCGTTTCGCTGATGCGCAGCGCGGTTTTGTTGCCGCCGCCACCGGCAGCCTGCCGTGGGTCAAGGAAACGGCGTCCTACATGATCGCCCGCACCGAGTTGAACCAGGCCCAGGAAAACGCCTTCGACGAATACGGCATGCCGCAATTGGAGCATGTGGATAAATCGGTGCTGGCGAATGCCGACACCAGCTTCAACCTGTACCTGAAAACTTATCCACAGGGCGAATACGCTGTCTCTGCCCAGGGCCTGCTGCGCCGGGTGCATTGGCTGGCGGGCGATACCGACAAGCTGGCCAACGACCTGGCCGTGCAGTTGAGCGCCAAACAGCGCAATGTGTCGCTGGACGACCTGGTGCAGGAAGCCGACAACAAGCTGCTCAGTGCCACCCAAAAACCTTCGGCCAACCCACTGATGCTGGCCGTCAACGACTTGATGTGGATGCGCGCCGGCAACCCGCCGCAGCTGAGCCGCGCGGCCCTGGACGCGCAAAAGCCGGTGTTTGCCCAGGAGCCGGCGCTGTACGACTACGTGCAAGCGGCGTTTGCCTTGTACGTCGAACATCAGCCCGATAACACTTTGAAGTTGCTGCCTCAGGACGTGCCCGCCAGCCTCGACTACTTCGCCTTCAGCCAGCAAACCCTGCGCGGCCTTGCCCTGGAAGCCAAGAAGGATTGGCAAGGCGCGCAAGCGCTGTGGCTGAAGCTGCTGCCCCTGGCCAAGCAACCTTTGCAGCGCGACCAGTTGGAACTGGCGCTGGCGATGAACTACGAGCGCAACGACCAACTGGCTAGCGTGTTCGCCAGCGATTCGCCGATCAGCGCCAAACAGGTGCGCTACATCTTGCTGCGCAACATCGCAGGCCAGGAACTGCTACGCCAACAGATCACCCAGGCCAGCGACCCGATCGAACGTGCCACCGCCCAGTTTGTGTTGCTGTACAAAGACCTGATGCGCGGCCAGTACGCCACCTTCGCCGACGACCTCAAGCAACTGCCGGCATCGGCGCCCGCCGACAAGCTCGGCACCAGCCTGGGCTATGTCTATGGCGATGGCCGCTCGCTGCAGTTGTTCCAGTGGAACGGTGATAAGGCGGAGTCCGGCTACGCCTGCCCGAGCATTGCGCAAATCGCCAGCACCCTGCAGGCCGATGGGAAAAACCCCAAGGGCCTGAACTGCCTGGGTGAGTTCATCCTGCGCAATAACCTCGATGGCATGCCACTGGACCAAGTGCGCGCCGCCGCCAGCCTGGGCAGCACCGCCTCGCTGTTCAAGGGCGAGACCTTCTCGCGGCTCGACGGTTACCGCCAGGTCATCGCCAACCCCAAGGCGCCGCACAACGACAAAGCCTACGCGCTGTTCCGCGCGATCAACTGCTATGCGCGGGCCGGTTATAACGGCTGCGGCGGTGTAGACGTGGATAAATCCGTGCGTAAAGGCTGGTTCCGCCAGCTCAAAACCGGGTTTGCCGACACCGAGTGGGCGCAGTCGCTGAAGTACTACTGGTGAAACACCTGTGGCTAGGCCTGCTGCTCCTGGCAAGCCCGGCCTTTGCCGGCGTTGACGCCCGCGACTACGATGCCTTCTGGCTGTGGAGCGGGGTCACGCCGCAGCCGGTGCTCAAACAGGCGAAAACCCTGTACATCCTCCAGGGCCAGATCAACTCCACGCGCCGTGCGCCGCAATTGGGTGTGCAGTTTATCGCCCAAGGCATCAGCGTACCGCGCATCACCCAAGGCGAGGTCTGGGTGGTGTACCGCGCCCACACCCTGCACTGGCCCGGGCGCGTCTACACCCAACTGCTCGGCCAGGTGCAACGCTGGCGCGATGCGGGCAACCCGGTGGTCGGCATCCAGATCGATTTCGACGCCCGCACCCAGTACCTGCACGAATACACAGGCTTCCTGCGCGACCTGCGCCAACGCCTGCCTGCTGACCTGCGGCTGAGCATTACCGGCCTGATGGACTGGAGCAGCAACGCCGACCCAGCCGCCATCGCCCAGCTCAAAGGCGTGGTGGATGAAGTGGTGGTCCAGACCTACCAAGGGCGCCATAGCATCCCGGATTACGCGGCGTATTTGCCACGCATGAACCGGCTGGGGCTGCCGTTCAAGGTGGGGCTGATTCAGGGCGGCGTGTGGGAAGAGCCGGGGTATTTGAAAGGGAGTGAATGGTTCAGGGGGTATGTGGTGTTTTTGCAGAACCCTTAAATCACGCAATATTCCATGTGGGAGCGGGCTTGCCCGCGATGAGGGTGCGTCAGTCAACATAACGTTGGCTGAACTACCGCTATCGCGGGCAAGCCCGCTCCCACAGTGGGTTATGTTCAGCCTGCCGGAATGGAGGCTGTCGCGGGGTAGACCGACTCCCAGCCACCGCCCAACGCCTTGTACAGCCCCACCATCGCCAGCGACACGCCGGTGGAGCTTTCTACCCACTGCTCCTGCGTGGCCAGCAGCGCGCTTTGCACGGTGAGCACGTTGACGAAATCCACCACGCCTTCGACGTACTGCTGTTGTGCGGTGCTCAACGCGATCTGGTTCTGGCGCACCGCTTCAGCGAGGCTGTCGCGGCGCAGTTGGCTGGCGTTGTAGCGGGTCAGTTGGTCATCGATCTCATGCCAGGCACGCAGTACGGTTTGCTGGTACGCCAGCGCCGCTTCCTGTTGCTGGGCTTCACGCAAATTCAACATGCCTTGCAGGCGCCCGCCACTGAACAGCGGCAGGCTGAACTGCGGGCCGAAGGCAAACGCGCGCGAGCCCCAGGAGCCGAAATCCGAGAGTTGCAGGGCCTGGGAGCCCAGGCTGCCGGACAAGGTGATACGCGGGTAAAAATCACCTTTTGCCACGCCGATACTGGCGGTGGCCGCATGCAGGCGCGCTTGCGCCTGGCGAATATCGGGCCGGCGTTCGGCCAGCTCCGAGGGCAAGCCGATGGCGACCTGGCGCGGGGTTTGCGGCACGGCGGCGTCCTTGGACAATTGCGCATGCAGCGCTTGCGGCGGCTCGCCCATCAGCAGGCTCAGGGCGTTGATCAGTTGGTCCTGACGCTGCTGCAAATCCGGTAAACGCGCTTCGATGGCGGCGACCTGGGCGGCAGCTTCGGCCACATCCAGGTCAGTGGCCACGCCGTCGGCCAGGCGCAGTTGCGAGAGTTTGAGGCTGTGGCGAGCGACCTCGAGGTTTTGCTCGGTGACAGCGCGCGTATTCTGCACGCCGCGCAGCTGGATGTAGTCCTGGGCGGTTTCGGCGAGTACCGACAGCAACACGGCGCGGCGGTCGTCTTCGGCGACTTGCAGGGTGGCGTCGGCGGCTTCGGTTTCGCGTTTGACGCGGCCCCAGAAGTCCAGCTCCCAGGCGGCGGAGAAGCCCATGTCCCATTGGTTGTAAGCAGATTGACCGTTGTTTTTGGACGGGTCGCTCAAGCCTTTGCCGCTGTTGCGCTGGCGTACGTAATCCCCGCTGGCGTTGACGTTGGGATAACGCTCGGCTGTGGTCACCTGACGCACGGCGCGGCTTTGTTGCAGGCGGCTGCTGGCCAGTTTCAGGTCGAGGTTATCAGTGAGCGCACGACGCGTGAGGGCCGAGAGCTCTGCATCGTGAAACACGTCCCACCAACGCTCCTGCAAAGGGTCGGTCACCGCGTGGCTGGCTGCCTGACGGCCCTGGGGTTCGCGCCATTGGGTGACTTGCTGGCCTTGGGGCCGCTGGAAATCCGGGCCGACCGTGCAGGCGCTGAGGCTGATCAGGCTCAAGGTGAGCCAGGCAAATGACTTCATTGCTGGGCCACCTCACGCGACTGCGCGACGGGCCGAGTGTCGACTGTGGCTTGCACCGACATGCCCACGCGCAGGCGTTCAATATGGGGCTGGTTCGGCTCCAGGATGATCTTCACCGGAATGCGCTGTACCACCTTGGTGAAGTTGCCGGTGGCGTTATCCGGCCTGACCGACGCAAAGGTCACGCCGGTGGCAGGCGCCAGGCTTTCCAGGTGGCCCTTGAGCAACTCGCCGTCGAGGCTGTCGACGCTGAGTTCTACGGCTTGGCCGGCATGCATATGCGACAGTTGCGTCTCCTGGAAATTGGCCACCACATAGGCCTGGGCCAACGGCACGACCGCGAGGATCTTGCTGCCCGGCGTCACATAGGCGCCGACCCGCACGGCACGTTCACCGACCATGCCGTCCACTGGCGCGACAATGCGCGTGTAGGACAGCTGATAACTGGCCATTTCCAACGCTGCCTGGGCGCGTTTGAGCCCACCTTCCGCTGCGTCTCGCTGGGCGGTGAGGATTTCCACTTGCTTGCGTTCGGCCGCCAGTACGGCCGTGGCTTTGGCCAGGTTTGCCGTTGCCTGGTCGATGCGCGTCTTGGCTTGCTGGGCGTTCTGCACGGTGCCTGCGCCCACGCCGGCGAGGTGGTTGTAGCGGTTCAGTTCGTGCTCGGCGAACGCCACTTCGGCACGGTCGGCCGCGACGGTGGCCTGAGCCTGGGCGATCACCGAGCTTTGGCGCTCCAGGGTCGCGGTGGCGTTCTTCAACTGGGCCTGGGCGACCAAGGTGTCGGCGTCGGCGGCCTGGGCGGCAGCACGAAAATCGCGGTCGTCGATCAACGCCAAAAGCTGGCCGGCCTTGACCCGCTGGTTGTCTTCCACCAGCACTTCCTTGATAAAACCGGCCACGCGCGGCGCCACCAGCGTGAAGTCGGCGGCGACGAAGGCGTCGTTGGTGGTCTGGCGCTTGTTGCCCAGCACGCCCGGCGCAACCAGATAAACCAGGACGCCGACGGCAAACACAGCGATAACGGAGACGGCAATTTTGTCTTTGCGTTTCATGAGAAGTCCTTGGGGCTAGGTCGGTGCGCGAGGCGGAAAGATCCGCGTGGGCATCCAGAAAATCAGCAGGATCAACGCCACCGCGACACCGGCCATGACGTAATAGAGGTCCGAAGAAGTCAGCACCACGGCCTGCTGGTGCAGGCGCTGGGCAAGGCCCGGCGCGTCGCCGTCGGCCAGGGGCGAGTTGCCCAGGTGGTCCACCAGCATGGTCGAATGGAAGTGCTCACGCTGGGTGGTCAGCGTGTCCAGTACGGCCGTGGCGATGACCGCAGCGAGGCCTTTGACGGTGTTGAACCAGGCCGAGGCGAACGGCCCGTCCATCGGCTGGATGCTGCCGGTAGAGAGCATCAGCAACGGCAATACGGCCATGGGCTGCCCGAAAATCTGCAGCAGGTACCAGCCATAAAAATCGTCGCGTATCCACGCCGAGGTGAGGTGCGAGCTGCCGATGCAGCACAGCACCAGCATGCTCAAACCAATGCCCAGCACCCAGCGGCAGTCGACCCAACGCAGGTTGCACAGCGCCGCCACCAGCGGCAGCGCGATCAATTGCGGCAACGCCATCAACAGCATCACCGGCGCGGTTTGCAGTGGTCGGTAACCCTGCACTTGGGCGAGAAAACTCGAGGGGATGATGATCACCGAGGTCAGCACCATTAGCACGCCCGCCAGTACGATCAGGGCGAACGCCAGGTTGCGCAGGCCGAGCATCTGCAACTTGAAAAACGGCACGGGGTGCGACCATTCATTGAGCATGAACAGCACCAGCAATACGCCGCCGCCGATCAGCAAAAAGGTGATCAGGCCGGATTCGAACCAGTCCAGGCGATTGCCCTGCAACAGGCCGATCACCAACATGCAGATCGCCGGAAAACCCAGCAGCAGGCCGCGCCAGTTGAACTGCTTGAAGCGCTCCAGGCGCAGCGGGTCTTGCGGCAAGCCGTAAGCCACCGCGGCCATCGCCAGCAGGCACGGCCCGACGATTTGCCAGAACGCCCATTGCCAGCCGACGTATTCGGTCCACAACGCCGCCAGCGGCGTGCCCAGGCTCGGGCCGAAGGTGGCGGTGAGAGCGTAACCGGCCAGGCCGTAGAGCTTGACGTGGGCCGGCAGAAAACGCAGCGCCACGGTCATCAGCATCGGCGGCAATGCGCCGCCGGCCAGGCCTTGCACGGTTCGCAGCACCAGCAGGCTTTCGTAGTTCGGCGCAAAGGGGCACAGGATGCCCAGCAAGGTAAACAGGCCGATGGCGCACAGGGTGAAGCGGCGCAGCGAAAACGTCACCGAACACCACGGCGCAAAGGCCATGGCCGCCACGGAGGTGGCCGTGTAGGCCGCAACCAGCCAGGTGCCTTCGTCAAAACCAATGAACAGTGCACCGCGAATATCGGCGAGGGCTACCTTGGTAACCATCTCGTTGAGACCAGAGACCAGCACCGCCAACAACACGCCGACCAGGCCGATGATGATGCGCGGGCCGAACACAGGTGGGCTCAGGGCGGTAGGTTTGGCTGCAGCCTGGAGAGCGGGGGCAGCGAGGGATGTCATGAACGCGCAACTCGGAATTAGAAATACCCGAGCAGTTTAAGGGGGCGCATACATGACAAAAAAGTTACTTGTTGGAAGCTTATAAGTGCGCCAGACGCAATCCTCATGGGGTTAGGGGCAACTGCCCTGTTGTGGCGAGCAGGCTTGCCCTGCGTTGGGCTGCGAAGCAGCCCCAGTAAAGGCACTGCAGTTTTTCCTGAAAGTACTCAGCGTCTGGGTTTGGGGCCGCTTCGCAGCCCAACGCAGGCGGTGCGACGATTCGACAAGCCTGCTCGCCACAAGGGTAATTGGCTGCCTTTAAAAGTTGTGTAAGCGGTGGGTCAGGCAATGAATCCCTACACAGTCAGACCGCCATCGCAGGCAAGCCAGCTCCCACATTGATCGAGTGCACTTCAGCTGGGCTGGGCTTCGAGCCAGGTGGCATGGCAGCTCTCGCGCATGGTTTCGCGCAGCCATTTATGGGCCGGGTCTTTGTCGAAGCGTGGGTGCCAGGATTGGGCCAATACCAACGTCGGCAAGGAGATCGGCAGCGGGAAGGCGCGCAATGGCAGGTTCAGGCGGTTGGCGCTCAGCAACGCTTCCTTTGGCACCGGCAGCAGTAGATCAGAGTCGGGCAGCATGAACATCGCGCCGTGAAAGCCTGGGGCGATCATTGCCACGCGGCGCTCCAGGCCTTGGGCATTCAGCGCAGTGTCAATCGGGCCACGGGCGATGCCGCGTCGCGAAATGCTGATATGGGAATAGCTGGCAAACCGTGCGGCGGTGATTTCTTCGTCGAACAGCGGGTGATCTTGCCGCGCCAGGCCAACAAAGGTGGTGGAAAACAAATTCTGTACCTTCACCTCCGGGCTGGCCGGCAGCGTATTGCTCACGCGCAGGTCCAGGCGCCCTTCGCGCAGCGCGTCGTCGTCGGTATCACCTTCGGGCACAAAGCACAGCTCGCACAGCGGCGCCATGCGCTCCATGGTGTCGAACAACCGACCGCCGTACACGCCGACAAAAAAGTCGTTGGCCCTCACGCTGAAGCGGCGGCGCAAGGTGCTGAGGTCTACCTGGTCCGCGGAGCGAAACAGCAACGCCGCCTGTTCCACCACGTTGCGCACCTGGCCTTGCAGCTGCAAAGCCTTGGGCGTCGGCACCAGGCCGCGACCGGCCCGCACCAGGATCGGGTCGCCCACCGCCTCGCGAATCCGCGTGAGCGTGCGGCTCATGGCCGCCGGGCTGAGGTTCATCCGCCGCGCCGCGCCGACCACACTGCCCTCGTCGAGCAAGGCGTCGAGGGCGACCAGCAGGTTCATGTCCGGTAGTTGCATGCCAAGCACTCGTGAGCAGTGGGGAGTGAATTGCACGCAATCCTAGCAGGGATCAGTGGCTCAGCGCTGCATGCCCCAGCGCTTTACGGTGAGCCGCTCGAAGGTATCAAACACCAGGTTTTCCACCAGCAGGCCGATCAGGATCACCACGGCCAAGCCGGCAAACACTTTGTCGGTGTACAGCTCGTTGCGGTTCTGGAAGATGTACCAACCCAGCCCGCCTTTACCGCTGGTGGCGCCGAACACCAGTTCAGCGGCGATCAGTGTGCGCCAGGCAAAGGCCCAGCCGATTTTCAGGCCGGCCAGGATCGACGGCAGCGCCGCCGGAATCAGGATGAACAACACAAAACGCATGCCCTTGAGGCCGTAGTTGCGACCGGCCATGCGCAGGGTTTCGGACACGCCGAGAAACCCCGAATAGGTGTTCAGCGCCAAGGCCCACAGCACCGAATGCACCAGCACAAAGATCAGGCTGTTCTGCCCCAGGCCAAACCACAGCAGCGCCAGCGGCAGCAGGGCAATCGCCGGCAGCGGGTTGAACATTGAGGTCAGGGTACTGAGCAGGTCGCGGCCCAGTTGGGTCGAGACCGCCAGCGTGGTGAGGGCAAACGCCAGCACGATGCCGATCAGGTAGCCCTTGATCAGCACCGCCAGCGAGATCCAGACCTTGCTCAACAGCTCACCGCTGAGCAAGCCGTCGAACAGGGCTTGGGAGGTCTGCAAAAAGCTCGGCAGCAGCAGGTCGTTGTTCTGGTAGCGGGCGACCGCCTCCCAGAGGATCGCAAGCACGATCAGGATCAAGCCCTTGCGCAGCCAGCCTTGCTGCCACAGGCGTTGGCGCAGGGGCAGTTCGCGCTCGACAGGGACGCTGAGCAGTGGTTCGAGGGTGACTTCAAATTCCTGGCGCATGGTTCGGCCCCTTAGTAAGCAATGCGGATATCGGCGAAACCCAACTCACGTTCGGCTTCGGGCGCTTCATCGAACAGCAGGCGATGAATGCGCCGCGCCGACGCCTGGAATTCCACACCGCCGAGGCTGTGCAGGTCGTATTGATGGCTGTGGATTTCTGCCCGCACGCGCCCGGGATGCGGCGACAACAACAGGATGCGGTTGCCCACCACCAGCGCTTCTTCGATGGAATGGGTGACGAACAACAGGGTGAAACGCACTTCTTCCCACAGCAGCAGCAGTTCTTCCTGCATCTTGCGCCGGGTCAGGGCATCGAGGGCGGCGAAGGGTTCGTCCATCAGCAGGATTTTCGGTTGCATGGCCAGGGCGCGGGCGATGGCCACCCGGGCTTTCATGCCGCCGGACAGGGTGTGCGGGTAGGCGTCGGCAAAGGCACTGAGGCCGACTTTTTCCAGGTAGTGCAGCGCGCGTTCTTCGGCTTCGCGGCGCTTGAGGGTCTTGGAGGCCAACAGCGGGAACATCACGTTCTGTTTGACGGTTTTCCACGGTGGCAGCTGGTCGAATTCCTGGAACACCACAATGCGATCCGGCCCGGGTTCGTCGACCTTTTGCCCCTGCAGGCGAATCTCGCCTTCGCAGGGTTTGATAAACCCGGCGATGGACTTGAGCAAGGTGGATTTGCCGCACCCCGAAGGGCCGAGCAGCACGTAACGGTCGGCCGGGTCGATCTCGAAACTGACCTGGTGTGTGGCCCGCACCACGCGCTCGGGCGTGCGGTATTCGAGGCTGACGTTGTCCACCGCCAACAGCGGTTTGGCGGTACTCAGGGTGCTGGCCGCGTGGCCTTGCAGGGGCGCGTTCATGTCAACTCTCTTGCCGGGAATCAGAAAGGCGCATCGCCCTGGATGGTGGTGCGAAACAGTTTGCGGCGCAGATGGCTCGGGCAACCGGCAGCCAGGTGGATCAGCGAGCGGTTGTCCCAGAAGACCAAGTCGTGGGGCTGCCATTGGTGACGGTAGATGTTCTGCGGCAGCACGCTGTGGGCGTAGAGCTGGGCCAGCAGGTCGCGGCTTTCGTCTTCCGGCAGGTCGACGATACGGGTGGTGAAGCCTTCGCTGACGAACAGGGCTTTGCGGCCGTTTTCGGGGTGGGTGCGCACAATCGGGTGGACCACTTCCGCCACCTGAGCGAGCTGCTCGGGCGTGAGGGTTGGGCGCCAATTACCTTCGAATTTGGTTTCGCTGTAGCGCGCCGTGTAGGAGTGCGCGGCGCTGCGGCCTTCCACGGCTTTGCGCAGGTGCTCGGGCAGTTGGTCCCAGGCTTTGTGCATGTCGGCGAACAGGGTGTCGCCGCCTTCGGAGGGCAGCTCCTGAGCGTGCAGCATCGAGCCCAGGCTGGGCAGCTCTTTATAGGAGAGGTCCGAATGCCAGAATTTACCCGCATCACCCAGGCCGATGGATTGGCCGTTCTCGATGATGTTGGAGACGATCAGGATTTCCGGGTGGTTGGCCAGCAGGAACTGTTTGAGCACGTGGATCTGCAGCACGCCGAAGCGGCGGCTGAAGGCGATCTGTTGTTCGGGGGTGATGCGTTGGTCGCGGAACACCACGACGTGGTGATCCACATGCGCGCGGTGGATGCGCGCGAAGTCTGTGTCGTTGACCGGGCGGGACAAGTCCAGGCCAACGATCTCGGCGCCGACGCTGCCGGGCAGTGGGCGAATCTCGAAGGATTGGGCGGTTGGGGTCGCTGTTGGAACAGTAGAGGTGGCGGACATGAGGGCACTCCCGGTCGGACAGGGGAGTGAATTTATAGGTATAAGAATGGAAGCTTAAATACCGTTAGCGAATATCGATATGCTTTAGGGTTGGGATCTGCGGTGGGGCGGGTGTCGCCATCGCAGGCAAGCCAGCTCCCACATTTTGATATGTGAACACATTCAAATGTGGGAGCTGGCTTGCCTGCGATGAGGTCACAACAGGCGCCGAAGATCAGCGCTCGTGCAACGCCTCGGCCCGCGCCTTGATGATCGGCTTGAGCAGGTAGCTGAGGATGCTTTTCTTGCCGGTAATGATATCCACCGAAGCCACCATGCCAGGAATGATCAGCAACGGCTTCTCGTCGGTGCCCAAGTGGCTGCGATCAGTGCGCAGGGTGATCATGTAGTAGGTGGTTTTCTTGTCTTCATCGGTGATGGTGTCGGCACCGATGCGTTCAAGCTTGGCCTTGAGGCCGCCATAGATGGTGTAGTCATAGGCGGTGAATTTGACGATCGCTTCTTGCCCAGGGTGCAGGAAGGCGATGTCTTGCGGGCGGATCTTGGCTTCCACCAGCAGGGTGTCATTGAGCGGCACGATTTCGACCATGTCGCTGCCCGGCTGGATCACGCCGCCCACGGTGTTGACCAACAGCTGCTTGACGATGCCGCGCACCGGCGAGGTGACCAAGGTACGGCTGACGCGGTCTTCGAGGGCACGGCCGGTGGACTCGGCCTTGTTCAGCTCGGTGCGGGCTTCATTGAGTTGGGTCAGGGCTTCGCTGCGGAATTTGCCACGGGTTTCGTCGATCTTGCGCTGCACTTCCTTGATCGCCGACTCGGCGCGAGGGATCGCCAGGGTGGTGGCGTCCAACTGACCGCGGGTTTCCATCTCGGCGCGCTTGAGGCGCAATACTTCCACCGGCGATACCGCGCCCTGGGCCACCAACGGCTCGGACATGTTGATTTCCTGGCGTTGCAGGGACAACTGGCTGCGGTACTGGCCTTGCTTGGAGGTGAATTCGCGCAGTTCCTGCTGGCGCTGCACCAGTTGCTCCTGCAAACCACCGACTTCGTCTTTTAATTGCTGACGGCGGCTTTCATACAGCGAGCGCTCGTTAGCGGCCTGGCTGGGCGCAGCCTTGAGCACGTCATCCGGGATGTTCAGCGGACGGTCATCCACCTGCGCACTCAGGCGCTCGACGCGCAGTTGCATGGCCAGGCGCAAGGCTTCGGTTTCGCCGGCATTGGAGACAAACCGGGTGTCGTCGAGGCGAATCAACGGCGCACCGGCTTCGACGATCTGGCCTTCCTTCACATACAGCTCGGAGACGATGCCGCCTTCCAGGTTCTGGATTTTCTGCAGCTTGGACGACGGAATCGCCTTGCCGTCGCCACGGGTGACTTCGTCGATGCTGGAAAAACCGGCCCAGGTCACCAGGAATATGAAGAACGCGATGATGGCCCAGATGGTCAGGCGGATCACCCTCGGCGCATCTTCGATCAGCGCTTTGTTGACTTCAGGCAGGGGCTGGCCCTGCAGCGAGTCGGTGCCTTTGAAGTAGCGGCCGACCGCGCTTTTGATGGAGTTAAGCAACACTGATCTGCCCCTTTTTCAACGCTTCCATAACCACGGCTTTCGGGCCGTCTGCGAGGATCTGCCCACGGTCGACCACCAACAGGCGGTCCACCAGCGAGAGCAGTGAGGCACGGTGCGTCACCAGCACCACGGTCTTGCTTTGCACCACAGCTTGCAGGCGTTGTTTCAAGCGTTCTTCACCGGTGTTGTCCATGGCGCTGGTGGGTTCGTCCAGCAGCAGGATGGGCGGGTTGAGCAGCAGCGCACGGGCCAGTGCGACGTTCTGGCGCTGGCCGCCGGACAGGTTCTGCCCACGCTCGCCCACTTGCAGTTCATAACCTTGTGGGTGCAGGCGGGCGAATTCGTGCACGCCGGCCAATTCCGCGGCTTGCAGGACCATTTCGTCTTCTACATAGCGCGCACCGGAAACCAGGTTGTCGCGCAGGGTGCCGGCCAGCAATTGAATGTCCTGAGCGACGTAGCCGATGTTGTGGCGCAACTCGCTCACGTCGATCTGGCGTACGTCCACACCGTCCACCAGCAAGGCGCCGGAGTCGGGCTGGTACAGGCCGACGATCAGTTTGGCCAGGGAGCTTTTGCCCGAGCCACTGCGGCCGATGATGCCGATTTTCTCGCCTGGCTTGATCACCAGGTTGATATTTCTCAGCGCGGCGTTCTGCTGGTTCGGATACGTGAAGTTCAGGCCACGGCACTCAATGGCACCTTGCAGGGTGCGGCGGCTCATGGGCCGCTCTTCGAAATTGCGCTCCTGGGGCAGTTCCATCATCTGGTCCACCGAGGTCATGGTGACCTTGGCTTGCTGGTAACGGGTCAGCAGGCCCGACAGCGAGGCCAGCGGGCTCAGGGCGCGGCCACTGAGCATGTAGCAGGCAATCAGGCCGCCCATGCTGAGGTTGCCGTCGATGATCTGGTAAACGCCAAACACGATCATGATCACGCCGGCCAGTTGCTGTATGAGCAAAGTCATGTTCATCGACAGGCCCGACAGCAACTTCACGCGCAGCTCGAGGCGGCTGAGGGTGCCGATGGTCTGTTCCCAGCCGTACTGGCGCTCGCTCTCGGCGTTGTTGACCTTGACCGCATCAAGCCCGGCGAGGGTTTCGATCAGGCTGGACTGGCGCTCGGCGGCCAGGGCCATGGTCCGCTCCATAGTCGCCACCAGCGGTTTTTGCAGGGCATAGCCGATGCCCAGGGCCAGCGGGAAGGCCAATACCGGGATCCACACCAGGTGCCCGCCCAGGATGGCGATCACCAGGAAAATCAGCAGGGTAAACGGCAGGTCGATCAGGCTGGTGAGGGTCAAGGATGCGAGGAAATCACGCAGGCTCTGAAACTCATGGATGTTCTGCGCGAAGCTGCCAACCCGTGCCGGGCGGTACTTCATGGACATGCCAACAATGCGCTCGAACAGCGTGGCCGAGATGATCAGGTCGGTTTTTTTACCCGCCAGGTCCAGGCACAAACTGCGCAGGCTTTTGAGAACCAAGTCGAACAGGTAGGCGCCGCAGATACCCACGGCCAGCACCCAGAGGGTCGCGGTGGCCTGGTTTGGCACGACACGGTCGTACACGTTCATCACAAACAGCGGCGCGGCCATGGCGATGATGTTGATCAGGAAGCTCGCGGCGATGGCGTCGGTGTAGAGCCAGCGCGAACGTTTGAGCGTGTCGCGAAACCACGAACGCGCCCGAGGGATCAGGGTGCCGTGGTTGACGTCGAATTTGTGCTGAGGCTGGGCGAAGAAGACTTTGCCGATGTAGTCATTGGCCAGCAGCTCACGCTTGATCAGTACTTCACCGCCGTCGCTTTCGCTGAGCAGGATGCGTGCTTCGTCTTCACCTTGCCAACCCACCAGCACGGTACTGCGGCCGTCCTTGAGCAACAGCAGCGCCGGCAGTGCAATCGTCGGGATCTGCTCCAGCTTGCGCTGCAACACCCGGCCTTGCAGCCCGGCACGCGCGGCTGCACGCGGCAGCAACTCGGCACTCAGTCGCTGCGACGGCAGCGGCAAACCGGTGGTGAGCATGGCCGCGCTGGCAGGTTTTTGATGCAGGGCACAGAGCGCCAACAACCCGTCCAGTAACGGGTCGTCGTGGAGCGTGCGTGGATCATGACTGAGATGAACTCGACTGACTTCGGATTCCACGCGGCGCACTCTCGACTAACAGATGGGGCTATTGGGGTGGCTCAATTCATCCCAGGCAGTTGAACTTTAGGTTTCACGTCGTTCTGTACGACGGACGCCATCGGTGCGACCACTCCCTGGCTTTTGAGCAATTCACCCATGGTCGCCTTGATTCGATACTGAGTAAATAACTGAATGTTCTTGATCTCTTCCAGACGACGGGAAGCGGTGAACAATTCGTTCTCGCTGTCGAGCAAGTCGAGCAGGGTTCGTTGGCCGAGGCTGAACTGCTGCTGGTACGAAGTACGCACGCGGGTGCTGTGGTCGACGTATTGCTGGGCAACCGGCAACTGCGCATTGGCGTTGTTCAAGGCGTTCCAGGCCAGGCCCAGTTCTTCATTGAGTTGGCGCAAGGCGTTGTTACGGATATCCAGGGCTTGGCTGGTCTGGTACGACTTGGACTGCAAGTCGGCCTTGTTGCTGCCACCGGCGAACAGGTTGAAGCGCATGCGCACCATGGCTTCCCAGCCGTTGTTATGGCTGGCGTCGCCGGCTACGTTGTTATCGGCGTTGGTGCCAAGCTCGGCATCAAAGCGTGGGTAGAAGGTCGACTTGGCAGCTTCGTACTGGCTCTCGGCGGCGGAGATATCCGACTCGGCCGAGCGCAGGATCGGGCTGTTATCGAGCATCTGGCGACGGGCTTCATTCAGGTCCGCCGGCAGCATGGCCATAAATGGCGCTGGGCGCTCAAGCTGGTCGGGCATCTGGCCGACGGCGCTGAGGTAGTTGACCTGGGAGTCGGCCAGGTTGGTCTGCTCGGTGATCAGGTTGTTGCGAGCCTGGGCCAGACGCGCTTCGGCCTGGTCCTGGTCGGCACCGTTGCCGACACCGCGCTGGGTGCGCAATTTGATCTGGTCGTAGATGCGTTCGTGGTTGCGCAGGTTCTCTTCGGCCAGGCGCACGAATTCGCGGCGGGTCAACACGTCCAGGTAGACCTGGGCCACGGTCAAACCGGTGCGCTCGGAGGTGCCGAGCAAGGAGTATGCACGGGAGTTGACGTTGGCTTGTTGACGCCCAACTTCGCTGGACGTGGCGAAACCGTCAAAAATCATCTGTTGCAGACGCAGGCTGGACTCGCCGCGGTTGAGCGTGTCCCAGTGGTTGCCGTTTGGGCCGTTGGCGGCGCGGGTGGTGGAGTTATCGGTGCCTTCGCGACCGTAACCGGCGTTCAGGTCAACGCGCGGCAAGTAACCACCTTGAGCGGCGCGCAATTGGTAATCGGCGGCGATACGGCTGTTCACGCCGGCCTGGATTTCCGGGTGCACATCCAGCGCCTGCTGCATGGCCTGGGGCAATGTTTGGGCTTGTACGAAACCGGCGGCGAGTACGAACGGTATTGCCTTGAACAGGTTCAAACGCATTTAAAAATTCCCCAGGACTTCTTGTCTCAAATCACAGCGATTGGTACCGCTGCGTCGGATAATGGCTACCGTAATGACCGTACGTCGGAAAGTTCAAAAAGCGGAACTGCTTCACACATGTAGGACGGTTCGCCGCATAAATATCAATGTGACATTACGGGGCCAATTGTTTAGGATGGCGACCATAAGGTCAATACTTTGGCATAAACTAGATAACGAATAAATCTAGCCAATTATTTGACGCCAGTAACTACTTATACTACACCCCTCCTGTTTGGCCCTCCCCCCCCGCGAGCGGCCACATGGAATTCATCAGTAACGGATCGCCGGAGAAATCTTTAATGAGCAGTGTAGTTGCCATCGTCAAAAGCATTGTTGGTCAAGTTTTCGTTATTTCTCCGGAAGGGACGCGTCGTGTTTTAGTAGAAGGTGACCGTCTGTTCGCAGGCGACCAGATCGACACCGGCATGTCCGGCGCTGTGAGCCTTGAGTTGGCCGACGGCCGCACCCTGGACCTGGGCCGTGAAACCCAGTGGAGCGCCGACCTGCCGGACTCCAGCCTCGACCTGGCCGCTGCCGCCGAAAACGCCGCGCCGTCGGTTGCTGAACTGCAGCAAGCCATCGTTGCGGGCGCCGACCCGACCACCGACCTGGATGCTACCGCCGCCGGCGCGACGGCTGCCGGTAATGGTGCTGCGGGCGGGGGCCACAGCTTTGTTGTACTGGACGCGACGGCTGGCCGTGTCGACCCGACGATCGGGTTCCCGACCGGCCCACTGGGCCAGGGCGCCGCAACAACGACCCAACTCACGGGCGCCCAGGGCGCCGGTGGCAATGGCAACCTGGTCTTGCAGACGTCGACCCTGACGCTGAGCGCAACGCCGACCATCACTGAAGCTGGTGGTGTGCTGACCTACACCGCCACCGTCACGCAGCCGCCGATCAATGACCTGAGCATCACCCTGTCCAACGGTGCCGTGATCACCATCACCGCCGGCCAACTGACCGGCACCGTTAACGTGCCGCTGGCACCGAATGACAGCCCGTACATCGACCCAAGCCAGATCAACGTGAACGTCACCGGCACCACCGGCGGCAACAACCTGGTGCTGACGATTGACCCGAACCCGGCCGTTACGCAGATTACCGACACCATCGACACCACCACCGTCACGTTGACGGCGGGCAATACCGTGACTGAAGGCGGTCAGATTACCTATACCGCCACCCTGACCAACCCGGCGCAAACCCCGGTGACTGTCACCTTGAGCAATGGCTCGGTGATCACGATCAAGGCTGGGGAGTCGGTTGGCACTGTTGTTGTCGATACTCCGGCGAACGACGTTTACAACAATGGCTCGACTGTCAGCACTACTATTACCGGTGCGACCGGCGGCAACTTCGAAAACCTGGTGCCGAGCACTACGCCTGCGGTTACTACGATCACTGATTCGATCGACACCACCACCGTCACGCTGACGGCGGGTAACACCGTGACCGAAGGCGGTCAGATCACTTACACCGCTACCCTGACCAATCCGGCGCAGACGCCGGTGACTGTCACCTTGAGCAATGGCTCGGTGATTACCATCAAGGCTGGGGAGTCGGTTGGCACCGTCGTCGTGGACACTCCGGCGAACGACGTCTACAACAATGGCTCGACTGTCAGCACTACTATTACCGGTGCGACCGGCGGCAACTTTGAAAATCTGGTACCGAGCACGACGCCTGCGGTTACTACGATTACTGATTCGATCGATACCACCACCGTCACACTGACGGCGGGCAGTACCGTGACTGAAGGCGGCCAGATTACCTACACCGCCACCTTGACCAACCCGGCGCAGACGCCGGTGACTGTCACCTTGAGCAATGGCTCGGTGATTACCATCAAGGCTGGGGAGTCGGTTGGCACCGTCGTCGTGGATACCCCGGCGAACGACGTTTACAACAACGGTTCGACCGTCAGCACCACCATCACCGGGGCAACCGGCGGCAACTTTGAAAACCTGGTACCGAGCACTACGCCTGCGGTTACTACGATCACTGATTCGATCGACACCACCACCGTCACGCTGACGGCGGGTAACACCGTGACCGAAGGCGGTCAGATCACTTACACCGCCACCCTGACCAACCCGGCGCAAACCCCGGTAACTGTCACCTTGAGCGATGGCTCGGTGATCACTATCAAAGCTGGCGAATCTGTCGGCAGTGTGGTGGTCGACACTCCACCGAACGACGTTTACGTGAATGGCAGTACGGTGAGCACCACCATTACTGGCGCGACCGGCGGCAACTTTGAAAACCTGGTGCCGAACACTACGCCTGCGGTCACCACGATTACCGACTCGATTGACACCACGACGGTCACCTTGACGGCTCCGTCCGAGGCGAACGAAGGTGGTCAGATTACGTACACCGCTACGCTTTCCAATAAAGCGGGCACTGATGTAACGCTGAAGTTGGATAACGGTTCGACTATCACCATCAAGGCTGGCGACACCGTTGGCTCCGTGACTGTTGCGGCGCCTGGCGATGACGTGTTCATCGATAAGAGCACCCAGACGGTCAAGATCACTGACACTGCTGGCGGCAACTTCGAGAAGCTGGAAGTGGCTGGTGATGGTGCAACTACGACCATCAACGACACCATCGACAAAGTCGATGTGGTTCTGACCGCCACCACCACCGTTGGTGAAGGCGGCAACATCGTTTACACCGCGTCGCTGGTCGACAAGTCGGGTAATGCGGTGACTAACATCACCAACCCGCTGACCGTGACCTTGGATAATGGCCAGACCATTACCATCGGTGTGAACCAGTCCAGCGGCAACGCCACAGTTGTAGCTCCGGATGACGTGTACAAGGGCGACCAGACCGTCACTACCGCTATTACTAATGTGACTGGCGGCGAGCACTTCGAAAATTTGGTGCCAGGTACCACACCGGTCAGTACCACCGTCACCGACACTCCGGGTACCGATAACACCACCACCGTCACGTTAACCGCGCCAAGTGAAGTCAATGAAGGTGGTCAAATCACCTACACCGCCACCTTGAGCAACAAGGCCGGTACTGACGTAACGCTGAAGTTGGATAACGGTTCATCTATCACCATCAAAGCTGGTGACACCGTTGGCTCCGTGACTGTTGCGGCACCAAGCGATGACGTGTTCATCGATAAGAGCACTCAGACGGTCAAGATCACTGACACCACTGGCGGTAACTTCGAGAAGCTGGAAGTTGCAGGCGACGGCGCAACCACCACGATCAACGACACCATCGACAAGGTCGATGTGGTTCTGACCGCAACGACCACAGTGGGCGAAGGCGGCAACATCGTCTACACCGCCAGCCTTGTGGATAAAAACGGCGCGGCAGTGACCAACATCACCAACCCGCTGACCGTGACCTTGGATAACGGCCAGACCATCACCATCGGTGTGAACCAGTCGAACGGCAGCGTGACCGTTGTAGCTCCAGATGATGTGTACAAGGGCGACCAGACCGTCACTACTGCTATCACTAATGTGACTGGCGGTGAGCACTTCGAGAATCTGGTTCCAGGTACTACGCCGGTCAGCACTACCGTCACCGATACTCCGGGTACCGATAACACCACCACTGTGACACTGACGGCTCCGTCTGAAGTGAACGAAGGTGGTCAGATCACCTACACCGCTACGCTTTCCAATAAAGCGGGTACTGATGTAACGCTGAAGTTGGATAACGGCTCGACTATCACCATCAAAGCTGGCGACACCGTCGGCACAGTGACTGTCCCTGCGCCTAGCGATGACGTGTTCATCGATAAGAGCACCCAGACGGTCAAGATCACTGACACCACTGGCGGCAACTTCGAAAAACTGGAAGTCGCAGGCGACGGCGCAACCACCACCATTAACGACACCATCGACAAAGTCGATGTCGTTCTGACCGCCACCACCACCGTCGGCGAAGGCGGCAACATCGTCTACACCGCCAGCCTTGTGGATAAAAACGGCGCGGCAGTGACTAACATCACCAACCCGTTGACCGTCACTCTCGATAACGGCCAGACCATCACCATCGGCGTTAATCAGTCCAGCGGCAACGTCACTGTTGTAGCTCCAGATGACGTGTACAAGGGCGACCAGACCGTCACTACCGCTATCACTAATGTGACCGGCGGTGAGCACTTCGAAAACTTGGTGCCAGGTACTACGCCTGTTAGCACCACCGTCACCGATACTCCGGGTACCGATAACACCACCACCGTGACACTGACGGCTCCGTCTGAAGTGAACGAGGGTGGTCAGATCACTTACACCGCTACGCTCTCCAATAAAGCGGGCACTGACGTAACCCTGAAACTCGATAACGGTTCGAGCATCACCATCAAAGCTGGCGATACCGTCGGCTCCGTGACTGTTGCAGCGCCTGGCGATGACGTGTTCATCGACAAGAGCACTCAGACCGTCAAGATCACCGACACCACTGGCGGTAACTTCGAAAAACTGGAAGTGGCTGGTGATGGTGCAACTACGACCATTAACGACACTATCGACAAAGTGGATGTGGTGCTGACCGCAACGACCACAGTGGGCGAAGGCGGCAACATCGTTTACACCGCGTCGCTGGTCGATAAGTCGGGCAATGCGGTGACCAACATCACCAACCCGCTGACCGTGACCCTGGATAACGGCCAGACCATCACCATCGGCGTTAATCAGTCCAGCGGCAACGTGACCGTTGTAGCTCCAGATGACGTGTACAAGGGCGACCAGACCGTCACTACCGCTATTACTAACGTGACTGGCGGTGAGCACTTCGAAAACTTGGTGCCAGGCACAACGCCTGTCAGCACTACCGTTACCGATACTCCGGGTACTGATAACACCACTACCGTGACACTGACCGCGCCAAGCGAAGTCAATGAAGGCGGTCAGATTACGTACACCGCTACGCTTTCCAATAAAGCGGGCACTGACGTAACCCTGAAACTCGACAATGGTTCGAGCATCACCATCAAAGCTGGCGACACCGTCGGCTCTGTGACTGTTGCAGCGCCTGGCGATGACGTGTTCATCGACAAGAGCACTCAAACGATCAAGATCACTGATACCACTGGCGGTAACTTCGAGAAATTGGAAGTTGCAGGCAACGGCGCAACCACCACCATCAACGACACCATCGACAAAGTCGATGTGGTGCTGACCGCAACAACCACCGTTGGCGAAGGCGGCAACATCGTCTACACCGCCAGCCTTGTGGATAAAAACGGCGCGCCGGTGACTAACATCACCAACCCGTTGACCGTCACTCTCGATAACGGCCAAACCATCACCATCGGTGTGAACCAGTCGAACGGCAGCGTCACCGTTGTAGCACCGGATGACGTGTACAAGGGCGACCAGACCGTTACTACCGCCATCACCAACGTGACCGGCGGCGAGCACTTCGAGAATTTGGTACCAGGTACTACGCCGGTCAGCACTACCGTCACCGATACTCCGGGTACTGATAACACCACTACCGTGACACTGACGGCTCCGTCTGAAGTGAACGAAGGTGGTCAGATCACCTACACCGCTACGCTCTCCAACAAAGCTGGCACTGATGTAACGCTGAAACTCGATAACGGCTCTTCCATCACCATCAAGGCTGGCGACACCGTCGGCTCCGTGACTGTCCCTGCGCCTAGCGATGACGTGTTCATCGATAAGAGCACTCAGACGGTCAAGATCACTGACACTGTTGGCGGTAACTTCGAGAAGCTGGAAGTGGCGGGCGACGGCGCGACCACGACGATCAACGACACCATCGACAAAGTGGATGTGGTGCTGACCGCCACCACCACCGTTGGCGAAGGCGGCAACATCGTTTACACCGCGTCGCTGGTCGACAAGTCGGGTAATGCGGTGACCAACATCACCAACCCACTGACTGTGACTTTGGATAACGGCCAAACCATTACCATCGGTGTGAATCAATCGAACGGCAGCGTGACCGTTGTCGCTCCAGATGACGTGTACAAGGGCGACCAGACCGTCACTACCGCTATCAAAGGCGTCACCGGCGGCGAGCACTTCGAGAATCTGGTGCCAGGTACTACGCCAGTTAGCACTACTGTCACCGACACTCCGGGCACTGATAACACCACTACCGTTACGCTGACCGCACCTAGCGAAGTCAACGAAGGCGGCCAGATTACGTACACCGCTACGCTTTCCAATAAAGCGGGCACTGACGTAACCCTGAAACTCGACAATGGTTCGACCATCACCATCAAAGCTGGTGACACCGTCGGCACCGTAACCGTCCCTGCGCCTAGCGATGACGTGTTCATCGACAAGAGCACCCAGACGGTCAAGATCACCGACACTGCTGGCGGCAACTTCGAGAAACTGGACGTTGCAGGTAACGGCGCAACCACCACGATCAACGACACCATCGACAAAGTGGATGTAGTTCTGACTGCCACCACTACCGTTGGTGAAGGCGGCAACATCGTCTATACCGCCAGCCTTGTGGATAAAAACGGCGCGCCGGTGACTAACATCACCA